>JAFGXF010000041.1 GCA_016936755.1 Anaerolineaceae bacterium
TGCCTTTTGAGCGATTGCGCTTGATGAAAAAGCCGGCCACCTGGTGCTCGTTTTGAAGATCGGCACCCACGATCAGGACGCAGTCTGCTGTGTGCAGGTCATCCAGTTTGCCTTCGAAGGGTTGTTTCAGTTCGCGTGCAAGAGCGCTGACCCCGGCGCTGAAGATACCGTCCTCCAGGGTGGTGGTCATGTCGCTTTTAAGCCCATCTTCGAACAGGGACTTGAATTGGTAAAGTGCTTCCGCAGGAAGGCGGGTTGAAATGACCGCTGCCACACCTTTTTGCTTGCCAGCCTGCGATTGGATGGAAGTGGTGATGGTTTTCAGAGCTTCATCCCATGTGGCGGCTTTAAGGTTGTCATTCTTGCGCACCAGCGGGGTGAGAATGCGCTCGCGGTCATTCTCAAGCGGCTTGTACCGTCCGGCCTGGCACAGCACGCCCTGGTTGACCGGATGATCCCAGTCACTGTCAATGCGCACGACATGATTATCGCGGGTGATGACATCCACACCGCAGCCGACCGAGCAGCCCACACACAGTGTGGGGTGATGTTCGACCTGGGTATCACGGCCTTTGTAAGCGCTATAGCGATCGATCAATGCGCCGGTCGGGCAGACCTGCACACACATTCCGCAGGAGATACAGCTGCTTTCACCCAGCGGCACGCCCAGATCGGCCACGACCATGCTGTTTTCGCCACGCTCCGCCACGGCCAGTGTAAAGTTACCGACCAGCTCGTCACAGGCACGTACACAGCGACGGCACAGGATGCAGCGGTTGTTTTCCAGGATGAAATATGGATGCGAAGCGTCCACTTCAAAGTGATGCCATTCAGGCTGCAGCGGCCAATGGTCCATGCCCTGTTCATAGGCGGCATTCTGCAGTTCGCAGTCCCCACCGGAAACCTGACAGTATGGGCAGAAATGATTGCGTTCGCTGAAGATGAGCGACAGCACAAACTTGCGTGCTTCGCGCACCTTGGGTGTATCTGTTTTGACGACCATGCCGTTGCTGACCGGTAATGTGCAGGAGGGTTGCAGTGTGCGAAAGTTCTCGACCTCAACCAGGCACAGGCGGCAGCCACCGTAGGGTGTTAACTCTTTGTGATCGCACAGGGTGGGGATATGGATCTCAGCCTGCCGGGCAGCCTCGAGGACGGTTGTGCCCTCGGCGACTTCGATCGCTTTTCCATCGATTGTGAGGTTGATCATGACCTTACTCCATTGTCCTAAACCAAAGCCGGTTGGCCACTCATAGCACACACGCCAGCCAGGCAGTCTTTTGAGATGATATGGGCTTCCACTTCAGGCCTGAAATGGGTCAATATGTCGCGTAACGGCGATCCGGCTGTCTGACCCAATCCACAATTGGACATTTCATACAGATAACGGCCGATCATCTCCAGGTTCTCAAGGTCTTTCATCGTGCCGATTCCCTGGGCGATGCCGTTCAATATGGTCTGTGCGCGCATATTGCCGATACGGCAGGGATTGCACTTGCCGCAGCTTTCCACGCGGAAGAAATTCAAAAGCACCCTGGCCAGGTCGACCACGCACGTATTCTGATCGCAGATCAGCAGGGCACCCGAACCCATCACCACACCGGCTTTAAATGAGTCGAAATCCATGGGTATGTCAAGCAGGTCGGGTGGTACGAGCGAGCCGCTGGAACCGCCCGTCTGGGCCAGCTTGAAAGTGGAACCGGATGCCATGCCTTTGCCAAAGGTATCGATGGCCTGACGCAGGCTGATACCCATCGGCACTTCAAAGAAACCCCTTGAGTTGACTTTACCAAAAATAGTGAAGACTTTGGTACCCGCGCTGGAAGGTGTGCCGATGGCGTGGTACCACTCAGCGCCGTTGCGGATGATGGCAGTCACATTGGCCAGTGTCTCGACGTTGTTCACCAGGGTGGGCATGTTCCACAGGCCATTGGTGGTCGGGTAAGGCGGGCGGGTACGTGGTTCACCGCGCTTGCCTTCGATCGATTCGATCAAGGCAGTTTCCTCGCCGCAGATGTAGGCGCCGGCGCCGGAGTGCACATGGATTTCGAAGTTGAAATCGCTTTTCAGGATATGTTCACCCAGATATCCGTTTTGCCTGGCTTGCCGGATGGCATGACTGAAACGCTTCTGTGAGAGTCCATATTCGCCACGGATGTAGATGTAACCCACGCTGGCACCCACTGCATATCCCGCAATGATCATGGCTTCAACGATCGTATGCGGATCGCCCTCGAGTACGAGTCGGTCCTTGAAGGTGCCCGGTTCGCTTTCATCAGCATTGCAGATGACATACTTCTGGTCGCCAGGGGTCTTGGAGACGTATTTCCATTTGATCCCGGTTGGGAACCCGGCCCCCCCGCGCCCGCGCAGACCGGATCTCTCGATCACATCGACCACATCCGCCGGACTCATACCGGTAAGAACCTTGCGAAGGGCTTCATACCCATGATGATCGATATAGTCTTCGATCTTTTGCGGGTCGATGATGCCAAGGCGTTCAGTGACAATTCGCTGTTCTGCAATCATGTTCAGCTCCTCATTTATACTTGGCCAGGATTCCGGAAAGCTGGTCGGGTGTGACATTCAAATAGATATCCTCATCCACCAGAATGACCGGTCCATCTGCGCACTGGCCCAGGCAGCTGGTTGTCTCGAGCGTCCAGCGGTCATCGGGGCTGGTCTCGCCAGATTTCAGTTGAAGCTGATCCTGGAGCGCTAACCAGACCTCGCGGCCACCCTGCACATGGCAGGGGGCGCTTTCACAAAATTTGATCACATGCCGCCCACGCGGTTGGGTGGACAGCATGCTGTAGAAGCTGGCCGCCGATAAAACCTGGCTTTTGGGGATTTTGAGCTGCGTGCTGATCTCATCCAGCGCTTCTGCCGGCAGATAGCCAAGCTGACGGTTAATATCAGAAAGGATGGGAATCAATTCATCGCGCGTGGCACCATGCTGCTGGCAGACTTCCTGTGCCACCTGTCTTGCTTTATCACTTGCGATCGTGCCGACCGTCATTGCATGCCTCCTGGAGTTGAACCGAGAGAGATATCTGCATATATGCAGGTTGTTTCATTCGCTCTTCTGGAGTTAAAAGCGCGATTATTGCCACGAATAGTTTACTTTTCCAATCCAGATGGAGCAATTACTGAATGTCACCAGTTGCTGCGTCGTATGTCAAGTGACTGCTCCGATGTTGCCTGGCTTGCTTCATTAATAACGCAACCTGAATTAATAACCGTGCATTTATATCACAATATGAAAATTTCCGGTGAGATTCATGAGGCTATTGGAGCAGCCGTACTTACGGGATATCCTTACTATATGTTAAAATGGCTTTTTAGTTGTATTGCATAAAAAATTAAAGAAGGCAACCATGAAACAGATCATCCAGTCGGTTAAAGGCGCAAGGGATTTCTATCCAGAGGATAAAGCGCGTCACAACTGGCTCTATGAGCGGGTGCGCAATGTATCGACACGCTTTGGATATGAGGAGTGGGATGGCCCTTTCCTGGAGAAGCTGGAACTGTACGCCGCCAAGTCTGGTGACGAACTGGCGCGCGAACAGGCATTCGTTTTCCCCGATCGCAGTGGCGAGATGATCATGCTGCGCACAGAGCTGACCCCCAGCCTGGCACGCATGGTGGCCCAACGCCAGGGACAGCTGGTCATGCCGCTGCGCTGGTGGTCATATGGGCCTTTCTGGCGCTATGAGAAACCCCAGCAGGGTCGTTCACGCGAGTTCTTCCAATGGAATATCGATCTGGTAGGCGTAAACTCGCCCGAAGGGGATGCCGAGATGATTGCGATCGCAGTGGAATTTCTAAAGAGTGTCGATTTATCCCCTTCAGAAGTGCTTATCCGCGTCAATGACCGGCAATATATGGAAGTACACTTGAAAAGCCTGGATATCGCCGAAGACGGCAAGCTGAGCGTCTTTAAACTGATAGACCGCTATGACAAAATGAAAGTCGAAGACTGGGATGCAAATGCTTTGGAATTGGGATTAAGCCGGAAGCAGTTGGATGGGTTAAAAACCCTGCTGGCGGATATGGACGGATGGCATCGGTCGGAAAACCTGACGCGTATCTTCGAGAATCTCGAGGCATTGGGTGTCAGGGATTATGTCGTGTTTGATCCATTGATCGTACGCGGGATCGATTATTACACCGGCATGGTATTCGAATGTTTCGATGTCAGCCGAAAATTCCGCTCAGTGTTGGGTGGCGGGCATTATGATAACCTTGTAGCGGATGTGGGTGGCGATCCCCTGCCGGGGGTCGGATTCGCGATGGGCGACATGGTCATTGCCGTCGTATTGCAGGACTGGGGGAAGTTGCCTGTATTTGCAGATACCCGCGCAGACGTGCTGGTGACCTTATTTGATGCAGACAACGCAGCCATAGCCATGGGTTTGGCAGCCAATATGCGCCGGCAGGGGCTGCGGGTGGCGGTTTATCCGCAGGTCGACAAACTGGGCAAGCAGTTCAAGTACGCTGACCGGCTGGGAGCGCGTTTTGTGACCGTCATCGGCCCGGATGAAGCCTCGGAAGGGCAGGTCACACTCAAAGACCTGACTGCCGGTACGCAGCTGACCATCCCCCTGGACGCGGTGGCCGAGCAGATATCGCACCAGCTTGTCGACGAAAAATCTTCATGATACAATAAGCGCCGTTCATGGTGGCTGTAGCTCAATGGCAGAGTGCTTGACTGTGGATCAAGTTGTTGCGGGTTCGACCCCCGTCAGCCACCCCTGACATGGCGGACATTGGTCCGCCATTATTTGTTTTACTTGTCACTGCGAGGAAGGTGTGAAACGGCTGACGCGGCAGTCTATTAATGGGAAAATCTTTAAATCGCTCTTTGTCGATATTTATGGATTGCCAACTCCATCGGAGCCCAAAGAACGGGCGGTCGCTGCGCAGCAGCGACATCGCAATGACATCCGGTGCAAACGTAGGGTGTGTCGTTTTAAGGGTCTGGAGAACCCGGAAGCAATCGTATTCGGCATGGTTTTACCGAAACAAGCTGCGAAGACGCATCCTACAAATACAGTGCGGTCACATCCGCACCTTAAAATGGCAAATTTATATTCCAGGAGTTAATCGTGTCTCGACGCAAACGCATGCAATTCTGGGGTGAAGATGAAAACGACGACAGCCTGGTGCTGGAGATCCTGCGCGGGGAGAAGACCGCCACAGTCTGCAAGGCCGATGAGTACGAACTGCCCGACGGGGAATATGACGATGGCGGCTGGCAGGTGGGCGATATCGTCGATGTGTATGACCTGAAGGGAAACAAACGCTGCGTGGTCCGCGTCACAGAGGTTTACCAGGTACCCTTTGGTGATATACCAGAAAAGCTGTGGCGCGGCGAAGCCTGCCGGGATGTCCAGCATTTTCAGGTTGCGCATAGGCATTGCTGGCCGGAATATGACCTGACCCCCGATTTTCAACTGATGGCCACGCATTTTGAATTAGTCGAGTAGGGTGCGTCAAAGCCCTCTGGGGTAACGCATCATTCTATGGGTGGTGAGTTTCCTTGAGATAAATTTGCTGAGGAGTTAAATCTTAATGGGCACTCCTATCGTCATGATCAGCTCCAGGAATCATGGGGTTCAACCAACATAGTGAATAAACATTAAAACAAACACACCACTTCAATTCCCCAGGAAAGGTCGTGGCGTGTTTGCAAGGAGAGTGATGATATGCTGCCTGTGATCTTGTCAATCCATAGCAGGATTAACAGCTGCCCGCGCAATTGTGACCCGCTTATGAATTCAAGAGAAGGCGTCACATCAATTATTATTATCCACTTGATATTCGTATTAAATTAATAATCAGTCCGATGATCAAAGTGGACAGAATTCCTTCAATAAAAATCAATATTTCAATTATTCCTTCTTTTCGGGCATTTTGAGTGACAATATCAGTAATTTCATTACTCATATTTTTGGGCAGTTTGGCTAACTCCCGTTTGATATCTTTAAGCAGGGGTTTCTGCTCTTCCTCCAATTTGTTGATTTCAGATATCAAAAAAGTATAGTCTTTCTCGATAAAATCACTATCTTTACCAGGAAAGACAAACCGTATGATCAATTTGCTTCTGGCGATATTGATGTAACCAATATTGGCTAATAGCAGGTTTAATTGATGAATGATATTACTTTGATTTTCGTCAAGCAATCTAATTTGATTGATTGTTTCAAGATTATTCCTGCTTTTATTCCTTAAAAATACAACAATAAAGTATCCAATGACAATACTGATAATAAACAGTATTAATAATATGATGGCCATAAATATCTCCTTGGAGCAATAAGTGTATTACCCCGATAATATCTCACAATCGGATTTAATGTAACTAATGAATATCATCCCGGATACATGAAAGGGATGCAGAAGATACATCGTATTAACAGTCGTGATCCTCAATTAGGACCTCATTTAATGATTATTAAATGGTATTAATGCTTATGGTTTCGGTGGGATATGCCGGCATGAACATGCCTGCTTAATGTCAGACCCTGGCACAGACAAAATCGATCAATCGCTCTGGATTCGGAAATACATTCAGGTTGGGTATTTGCTCGAGATCGACCCACTCAAGCCGGGCACGGTTGTCTGGCGTTTGTGCCATCGCATCAAGCTCAATATAATGCGGATCACCCGGTGACAACTCGCAGAAAAAATTGTACCAGGTAAAGGCATGCTCGTCATATTCATCGAATAGGTGAACATTCGAGACAAGCCATAAGCCGGTTTGTTCCAACATGACCCGGTTGATGGCCGTGTCTGGATCCTCGTTACCATTTATCGCGCCACCGGGAAACACCCAGAACTCATTGCCATTTCGAATTCGGTGGATAAGCAGAATCCGGTTGTCTCGGAAAACAAGACCAGTTACACGGTTAGGTGATCGCATAATTCTTCTCCCTGGATTGCGACTGTTAGTAAAACGATATGCATCTGGAACATTACCAGTCACTAATCCCCTTGGTAATTTGTTGGCGGTGTGTGGTTGTCGCTGTCAGGCAACCAAATTAACTACACCTGCTTGATATGATTATAACAAATGGATAGTGGAAATGACCTTACAACTGTGCAAGGAGTTAATAGAATCCACAGGATAACAAAAATGTTGGTTTGGGACTACCGAGTAAGTGATCAGATCAGTTTAAGAAAATAATCCAATAATTGGTCTGGAAGAGGGTGCGGATTCACCCGTTTTATTTGATTCAGATCGACCCATTCCAAGCCCTTGTTATTTTCCGGTGTGTTCGGTTCCCATTCTGGAACGATCAGATGCGGTTCTCCTGGTTCCAACTCACAGGCGTAAAAGTACCAGGTGAAGGCATGTTCATCATATTCTTCAAACAAACGTTGCTGTGAGGCGGGATTTAAAGCTGTAGCTTCCAGGATCTTCCTTTGGATGGTAATATCGGGGTCCTCGCCGGGATCAACATTTCCTCCGGGGAACACCCAGCTTTCTGTCCCATCCCGAAGTCGGTGAATGAGTAAAAGCTTACCGTCTCTAATAACCACACCTACGACACGGTTCGGGGCTCGCATAATATAATTTTACCCGGCTGCTCCTGAAATACAAGCATTTTATTAGGTTATTTGATTAACAAAATTGCAAGGTTGGTTTATCTCCATAATCAGATATATGAGAAAAACAAACAAAGCAGCATCTATATATGTAGTGTAACCCGGAATTCCATCTGTTTCAAGGGCAAATTCCTGATAACTTATTGTCCCATGGTGACGAATTTTACAAATTTCTTGTTATAGATCGATCGATAGGTTACCTCAATATTCACCAGGCTGATATTCGTCACGGTATCGGCCAGATTGTTTTTTTCGATCGAATTCATTCTGCCGGGTTTCTTCAGATATTGAAACCCGAGCAGGTCCTGCTCCCGGTTGGGTAGTATGGAAGAACCGCTATAGAGGTAACCCCAGTTACCTTTGACCAGGACTTTGTTGATGATCAGAATATCCATCAGCTTCTGGATATCATCCACATGGTAGGATGCAGAGGCGAAATGATAAACGATCTTGTCGATGATGGCCGGTCCAAAACCATCATTTGTCAGTATCAATTTATAGAGGTGGTCTGAATCATTCCATTTTTCTACGATACTGAGGATCGGTTGCGTGGATAATCGATTATTCTTCCGGTTTTCCAATCCCTCCCAGATTGTTAATAGTAAGGCCAGGAAGGCGATGAATGTTGCCAAAACATCAACTAGGTTGTTCCTGATGAAATCAAGTATCGTGTTCATGGTTTTCCACTCCCAAAGCGAAAAACAAATTCTATAATGATTTCCGCGAAAAAGCAAACCGGTGAATACCGCAGAATCAGCTGCGACTGACAAAAAATGACGCTGGATGATATGATAAGGTATGGGAAAAAAAAGCGATTTGACATTTGAGCCCATGGCAGGAATCCCCCAGGCGGTATCTGGTTTTCAGATCAAAAAAGAATATTCCCGCTGTGTTGCCATACTCAAACGAACCGGTATACTCATTTTTCTCCCAAAGGCAAAATGCTACGGGGTGAGCGGGGTCAACGGCAAAGAGTACCCGATACCCACCCAGGAGCAGGTTAACCAGTTGTTTGCACAGAATGGCGAGCTTGTCGCCAGGAAAGCGCCGCAAGGATTTAACCGCCTGGAATTGACCCCCATGGCCATGCCCATACCCCAACTCATCGAGAAATTAATATCCGCGCTATTAAAGCACTCAGCCGAGGGTAAAACCTATCAAACCTGGAAATCCAATTTAGATCCTCTCATCCCCGTGAGGGTCAATTCGGATAAAACGATCTGGATCTGGGAAACCTTGAGCCAGGTCATGGATAGCGGGGAAATGGTATATTTTCCCCGTGAATATTCGATTGCCCATGGCGGTAATACGAAACTGGAGGTCATCAATGATGAGCGCTATTGCGCTATGCCGGGTTGGTCGGTGGGGCTGGTGGAAAACCTGCCCATACAACCGGCGCAAGGCCAGGGTCTAACCCTGGGCGGCAGGCATCAATTGGAGATCGGCTTATCCCCGCGGGAATACCTGGAAGCCTTGCAGAAAGCGAACTGCCAGGATGAGACCGGAAAGACAGTCGAGGATTTCATGATTGAATTCCTGACCCGCCTGGTGGCAAACCATGAGATCAGCTATGATCGCTTAGATCACAATGCCTTATGGCTGCTGGGGAATTATGTCAAATATGTCGAACAGGTGAAGAGTGATCTGGTCCCGACTGGATGGTGGCATCGGGAATTTGGGCGCTTGAGATTGGATGCGCACCGGCCGGGCAACAAGCGCTGCACCCGCAGCTGGGGAGCCTCAACCGTTGTGCGTTTATCAGGGGTGTGATCGGGTACGTATTTCCAAATTAATCGAATTTATGGTTTGCCGTTCTCCAGTGCTGAACACCAGATAGTCAGACTCCTGCTCCTGATATTCGCGGAGTCCCCCCAAGCAGCTCCCCGACCCTCATTGAGCGAGGGATAAGGGGTAACTGCACTGGGGGAAAAAAGAATCCCCCGGTTAGGGGGGGTCTTTACAGATTCGAGACAAAAGGTGAGAGGTCTTACTCTAAACGATTGTCACTTACGATCAAGTGACTTGGTGATCTAATATCTGTTGCGTGGTCTTTCTTCGCGTGGTTTGGCGATGTTGACTTTTAATTCACGTTCATCCATTGTATAGCCATTGAATTGCTTAATCGCTGCTTCCATGGCTTCCTGGTTCTTCATTTCGACGAATCCGAATCCCTTGGGACGGCCACTGTCGCGGTCCTTGATCAGGGTCACGGCAGTGACTTCACCGGCCTGGGAGAAGAGCTCAGAGATGGCTTCTTCTGTGGCACTGTAGGGCAAATTTCCAACATAAAGCTTGGTTTCCATATCATCCTTATCTAAAAACAAACCCGCCAGACAGTAGATCCGGCGGTACTTTACCTTTCAATCCGATTAATCTGCAAGGATATTATACCACAATGGAGCAAGACAGACTCATCTTCCGCTTGAATCTCACATTATTTTCCATAAGAACAGGATCTATTTGGAAAAATACAACAGTTTTCCCGGGTGGATGGTATATTCCAAGTCCTTTATCGCCAGGTTGAAGAGTTCGCCATCTGAATGGGCTGGCGTGGGGGTTTCCAAATGGACCTTCAACCATCTGGCATGGATCTCATGTACGCCCGGCAATTCTACATAGCTGCCTGTGGCCGGCTTCATCGTGCGCGGCAGGGTTTTCAACATCTCCCAGCGGGTTTTGCGATAGGCGTGCACGAAGGTCAGTTTGCCGTCAAATGGATCGGCATGCGGAGTCATGTAGAACAACCCGCCGGTTACAGCACCATTGCCGACCGTCACCAATGAAATCGGGCCTTCATACTTGCCACCATCCCATTCCAATCGAGCTTGCCATTTTGGGTTGCGGTTGATTGCACACAGGGTGGCCAGCAAGTATCTTAATATCCCCTTCACTTTGGTCATCTCCTGCTGAATAACCGTAACGGTCGGTTCCAGTCCGATGGCTGCATTGTTGACGAACAACCGATCATTAACCTGACAAACATCCAAGTTGCTCGTATTCCCTGCAGCTATAACGGTTACTGCACTGGGGATATCCAGCGGTAATTTCAGGTTATGCGCCAGGTCGTTGGCTGTCCCCAGTGGGATGATACCGAGGGGACCGAGCTGTTTCTTCTTGTCCCTGGAAGCCTGGGCCATACCGTTAACCACCTCACCGATCGTGCCATCACCACCAGCCACAAGGATGGGTGAAAAACCCCTGGATGTGGCTTCAGCAGCCAATTCAGTGACATGACCACCGGGTCGTTCCGAGACAGATAACTCGAACTGAATGCCGGCTCTCTTAAGCTCTGTATCGACCAGCGGCCAATTGGTTTTCGCCTGCCAGCGATTGGAGTATGGGTTTAGGATGACTTTTGCAGTCATTTTGACTCCTTGATCTGTGGATGTATGTATTTTATCCTATTCGTGCCTGCCAATATCGCGGGAAAAAGACATCTATTCAAAATAGACACTTGCTGATATGATTCCCGCCTGTTCGCCGGACGACAGCCTAGGCCCTCTGGCCGGTTTTTTTTATTCAAAAGGTAACCTATGTTAATTGAACGCACTGATCTACGCAATATCGCCATCATCGCACACGTTGACCACGGAAAAACAACGCTGGTGGACGGTCTTCTGCGCCAGGCGAATACCTTCCGCGAGAATCAGCAGGTGGCTGAACGTGTGATGGATTCGAACGATCTGGAACGCGAACGCGGCATCACCATCCTGGCCAAGAACACGGCCATCTCGATCAAGGATGAGCAAACCAATAAACAGGTCAAGATCAACATTGTAGACACTCCCGGGCATGCTGATTTTGGCGGCGAGGTGGAGCGCGTTATGAATATGGTGGATGGCGTACTGCTTCTGGTGGATGCAGCCGAAGGACCAATGCCACAAACACGTTTTGTATTAAAAAAGGCACTCGAAATGGGTCACAAAGCTGTCGTGGTGATCAATAAAGTGGACCGCAAGGATGCAGAGACTGACCGTGTATTGAATGACACCTTTGACCTCTTTATTGAGTTGGGAGCCTCAGACGAGCAGGCGGATTTTCCGGTCATCTATGCCCAGGCAACCAGCGCACGGGCGGGATTGACCCCTGATCTGGGACCTGACCTGCAGCCGCTGTTCAAGACCATCCTGAATTACATCCCGGCACCCAAAGTGGATCCGGATGCACCCTTCCAGATGCTGGTGACCACATTGGGTTATGACGATTACCGGGGCGTGACCGCGCTGGGCCGTATCTTTGCTGGAAAAGTGATGGCTGGTCAACCACTGGCGCGCCTGACAACGGACGGCGTGATCCTGCCGGAAAGGGCACGCTACCTGTATGTCCACCAGGGGTTACAGCGGGTGGAGGTGGAAGAAGCCAGCGCTGGTGAGATTGTTGCATTGGCCGGCCTGGAGGGTATTGGCATCGGAGAGACACTGGCAGATCCGGAAAACCCCGTGGCATTGCCACCCATCCATGTCGAAGAACCCACTGTGCGCATGACCATCAGTATCAATACATCGCCTTTCTCGGGGCGGGAAGGAAAATGGAGTACATCCAACAAGTTGCGCGAGCGGCTGTTCAATGAATTGCGTTCGAATGTCGCTTTACGTGTGGAAGAATCAGATAATGGTGATGCGCTCATTGTATCGGGGCGTGGCGAACTGCACCTGGCCATCCTGATCGAGACCATGCGTCGTGAGGGCTATGAGTTCCAGGTCTCAAGACCGGAAGTGATCTACCATGAGAGCGAAGATGGAACCATGTTGGAACCTTACGAAGAAGTCTACATTGAAACCAGCCCCGATACTGTAGGCGCAGTGATCGAGATGCTGGGAGGCAGACGCGGGCAGATGCTGGATATGCAGGACACCCGCGACGGGCATGTCCGGTTGGCCTATGTCGTGCCGACACGGGGAATGCTCGGATTTCGATACCAATTCCTGACTGCTACCCGAGGCACAGGTACCATGAATACACTTTTCCATGGTTATGATGAGATGAGTGGTCCCGTGATGGCCCGTTCAAATGGTTCGCTGGTTGCCTGGGAAGATGGTGTCACCAGCACGTATGGTTTGAAGAATGCAGAGGAACGCGGTGTTTTATTCTATGGAGCAGGTGTGGATGTCTATGAAGGCATGGTGGTGGGAGAGTACTCACGCCCGGGTGATTTGACCCTCAATGTTTGTAAGAAGAAGCATTTGACCAATATGCGCTCATCCAACAAGGATATCGAGATCCGTTTGAACAGCCCGCGCCTGATGAGTCTGGATGAGGCAATTGAATACCTGGCTGAGGATGAATTGCTGGAAGTCACGCCAAAAGCCTATCGTATTCGCAAACGTATCCTCGACTCGGAAGAACGTGGAAAGCAAACCAAAATGGAGAAAGAAGCAGCGCTGGAGGAGTGATCCAGCGCTTTTTATTATTCAGGTGTAATGATCTCGGTTTCCACGGTAACCGGTACAGCCGCACGTAATGACTGGGCAGTATGGCAACCACGCTCAGCATGCATCAGCAGTTTTTGCACCTGATCAGCTGGCGAGGGGCTTTTTATCTTTACCTTGAACACGACATTGGTAAAAGCTGCCCCGGGTCCCGGCAGGCCATGTTTCTCGGCATCGTCAAATTCAACCCGCAGATCGACATCCGCATCCTCGATTTCCACCGCGTATAACGGTGCGAACTGCACCACCTGACTGAGCAAACAGAACGCCGCGCCCGTTAGAAAGTACTCCAGGGGGCTGGCAGCTTCGTCATCGCCACCGCGCTCGGGTGGCTCATCACAAGTGAAGTGGTACTTGCCGATGCGTCCTTCAAGGAAGGTATTCTTTACCAGTTTGGCAGTGGCACGCAGTGTTACCTTGCCGCCGGTGCGCAGCCGTCTTTCGCGCCCTGCTTCGTAAGCATGTTGCGCTTTATCCAGGTCCACACGATTACGGGTTGGAGTCATATCTTCACCTCTTTAAATAATTCCTGCATGAAAAGAGCATCTTCCTCCAGGATTGGGCTTTCGCTCATGATCCTGCCGGCGGCTTTGACAGTTTTCAGGGCTTTGAATAAAGCCTTGACATCCAGGTCTGATTCGCGGATGGGTAAATGATTGCGCTCACCCTTGGCACCATATTCAATGCCCGAAAGGTGGATATGCAGGCTGGAAAGCGATGTATCCCCCAAAACTTCAGCGTAGGTGTTCAGGATGCGCATCCATTGATCGTACCCGTTGATCGAGCCATCACTAGAGCGGGCGTGCAGGTGGGCGAAATCGAGGCAAGGATAAACGTTAGGAAACGGTCGACTTAGGGCGAGTGTGTCCTCCAGGGATCCCATTACGGCGGGCTTGCCCATTGTTTCAGGTCTCAGGTAGACATGAGCGCCTTTCTTCTCCAGTTCCTTGACACAGCTGCCCAGTCGAACGATTGCTACAGGAAGAACTTCCTCGGGTGGCTTGCCAAAATAGGAGCCAGGATGAAAGATGATGTCGGTGGCACCAGCCAGCCATCCATACCAAGCGGCATCCAGTAAACGCTGTTTTGATTTCGGCCATTCTTCATCATCCGCGTTCAGGTTAATGAAATAAGGAGCATGCACGCTTAATAGTACATTCGCATCCTTGGCAGCTTGTTTGATCGTCTGACATGTGGCTTCGCTGACACGAACGGACTGAACCCAGGCCAACTCGAGTGCATCCAAGCCGAGTGAGGCGGTTTGCTGAATACCACCCACGCTGCCACCCGGTTTGGCGGGTGTCGATCTTGGAGATCCGACCGTGCCAAAACGGAAATTTACTGTCATGATGTTTTCTCCGGTTAAACGAAGAGAAGGGATAAGCGGTGCCAGAGTGGTGGACCAATGATCAGGAAGCCGATGACGGCCGCTGAGCAAGCAGCGATAAGGACGGCTGCTGCGCCAACATCCTTGCCAACTTTGCCAAGCGGGTGCCGCTCCGGGCTGGCCAGATCAACCACCGCTTCGAGAGCTGTGTTGAGGAATTCAGCCATCCAAACGATGGCGACGGCCACAACAAGTACAGCCCAATCACGCACAGATAAGCGCAGCCAGGCAGCCAATATCACTACACTGACCGTGGCCACCAGGTGGATCCAGGCATTTTGTTGGGTGCGAATGACATAAAACCATCCGGAGATGGCGTGTTTAAAAGATTGGATGCGCGAGTGACGGAATGATCTCAAGGGTTATAACCTTTAATGGATATATTTAATTGTGCCAGTGCTTTTTTTTGTAAATCGAACATGACCTTTTTTTCCGCATCGTTTGCGTGATCATGATTGGCCAGGTGAAGAATGCCATGAATTACCAGCAGGACCAACTCGTTCATGCAGGTATGACCGGCTTTAGTCGCCTGCTGGCACGCACGCGGATAAGAGATGATAATATCGCCGAGATAACTCTTGCCGGTGTCTGGATCGGTCTCATTGGAAGGAAAAGACAATACATCGGTGGTTTCATTATTCTGGCGAAATTCAGCATTCAATTCTCGAACCTGATCGTCATCGGTGATCACAATTGTGAGTTCTTTGTCAGTGGGCAGACCAGCAATAGAACAGGCTGTTTTGGCTGCCATGCGAAGTTCAGCAGTTTTTACATTTGACCAGTATTCCTTCTCGACCTGGATGTGGATCATGATGTTTTCGGCTTCACTTTTTTCTTTTTTGTGACCATTTCACTTACCACTCGGGCTTTTGGGGCTGTGTTGGATGGGTAAAGGACTCTTGGGTGATAGATACCAATCAGGTTATTGGTGAAACTTTCGGTTATAAGGTATAGATCCTTGAATGTCAAAGAGGTATTGACCAATTGATTTTCATCTACAACATGTTTGATCACCTTTTCGACCATAGTCCGCATGGCTTCATCGGTATTGGGAAGCTCGGCACGCGCCCGGGCCTCACAACCATCTGCCAGCATGAGCAAGGCAGTCTCACGTGATTGCGGGATCGGTCCTGGATACCGGAATAATTCCTTGTCAACCAACTCTTTGTTACCATTGGCCGCTTCGTAAGCACGTTTATATTGATAGCCAGCCATTAACGTGCCATGATGCTCAGTTATAAAAGCCTGCAGGCGTACGGGCAGGTGGTATTTGCGTGCCAACTTGACGCCATCACTGATATGCTGGACGATGGTTTGGGCGGTGACAACCGGATCCATTGACTCGTGCGTGTCAATTTGACCCTGAATCTGATTCTCAATGAAGAATTGTGGGAAAAGAGCTTTTCCGACATCGTGGTAAAGAGCCCCAACCCGAGTCAGGGCTGCATCAGCGCCGATGCGCTCTGCTGCTTGCTCAGCCAGGTTAGCTACCTGAAGGCTGTGTTGATATGTGCCGGGTGCTTCATGCAACAGGAACTGTAACAGACGCGAATCCGGGCGCATGAGTTCATTCAGCATCAACGGAGTTGTCAATCCCAGACTTTGTGCAAGAATATACTGCAATAAAAGGGTGATGCTGGCTGAGGCAATGCCGTTGAAAAATGCAGCACCAACCAGTGTGGCGATACCGATCCAGTCTGAGGTGGGATCAGGCAGCTCATATGCCAGAATAATCAAAACAGAGGCAAGCGTAACTGCCAGACCAGCCCACACAAATCGCAATACCCTGCGAGGAGTGCCTAGAACCAGAATGCCACAAAATGTCCCGAGGATGTACATCAGGACGATGGATGGGGAGTACTGATTATAGGTGCTCAATATCGCCAGAGGAATGGAGTAGACCATGGCGGTTTCAATACGGTACAGTGCTGCGATCGTCAGACCAAAAGCTGCAATCGGGAATATGTAAGGTAAAACAGTTCGATTCGGAATCAGGAAGCGAGCCGCAAATAGAAAAATCAGGAATAAAATGGCCACTATAACCAGACTGCGCAGGTCGTCCACCGGAGGAAGTTTCTTCAAGCGATGATACAACCCAACAAAGCCGGCCAATAATATGACCAGCATGCCTGATGAGACCAGTTCTTCATTCCTTCGTGAGGTCTCAACCAAACCATATTTTTGCAATGCTTCATAGTTTAATTCATCCACAACGCCACCGCGATAAATGATGGTCTGTCCGGTAATGAAGGTGCGGTTTACCGGTTCGACAGCATCAGCGGCTTGCTGGCGACGCAGGATTGTCTGTTCATCACTATACAAACTGTTGGCCTTGATATGTGGCGATACGAGCCTGACAATAAGATTACTTTGATCCTTGGTGAATGACAAGCCTACCTGATTGGGGATGTTGGCAATGTAATCCGCCAGCTTGTCCTCACGTACTGTGCCCCCCATGATCTGCTCGAAAACACTGACAGCTTTGGTGCTGACTGACTTCCAGGTGGTTGCACCCATGGCCAGAATATTCTTGGCGTCGGCTTCTGAGAAACCATATACGGTCAATTCAGTGATCTGTAAGATCCGTTGTTCATCAGGTGAAGTAAGGTCCAGGCGGATAGTGTCAATGAGGGCGATATCTGCCTTTAACTGTTGAAGTTGTGACTTGCTGATTTCAAGGTCTACTGGCAGGTACACCAGATTGATGCGTGAGCTGGCATCTTCACGGGCTCTTTGCGTCAGAATATCGCTGGTGTAGGTAAGTGTACGGGGTGCCAGGATATCCTGTGTGGTGACATCCCCGATGCTTAATGTATACTCTCCGGGGCGAAGTTCAATGGGTACGGTCAGCGCAATCCAGGATGCAGCTGCTGTGATGATCAGGATGATCACACTGGCCAACACCCTGAAGCGATTGTTCTTTTGATAACGGTCGATAAAAGCAGTTGTCATCGGGATTATGGTTGAAGAATGAGACGGACGAGGTGGCTGACCTGGTCATTCGGTGCACGGCCCTCCAACCTGGGGAGAAGCGCTTTCATTACTTTACCCATATCGGTTATTCCCGTTGCACCGACTTCATGGATAACCTCTCGAGTGATGCGCTCCAGTTCGGCTGGATCCATGGCTTTGGGCAGGTATTTTTCCAGAACGAGTATGTCGGCCTTTGCAGCTTCAACCAGGTCAAGGCGGGTGGCCTTTTCTGCTTCCTGGATTGTCTCCTTGCGGCTCTTGATTTCCTTGTGAAGGATGGCTGCCAGATCATTATCCTCGAGAAGTGTGCCTTTTTCCACTTCAGCCAGCTTGATGGCAGAGAGTGCCATGCGAATGGTTCGCCGGGCAACCTCGTCGTTAGATCGCATGGCGTCTTTTAATGCATTTTCCAGTTTTGTCTTTATAGTCATAGCGTAATTATATCGCCTGTCGGGCTACTCTGCAGAACTTAGGGAAGAATAGACAGATAGGGAATGATCTGTTCAAGTAATGCGGGTCCGATGCCGGGAACATTAACCAATTCATCCAGGGATGTAAACAGGCCATGGCTTTCACGATATGTGATGATGCTCTGTGCTTTCACCATGCCAATACCTGGGATGCTGTCAAGCTCTTCCACTGTGGCTTTGTTAAGATCGATTTGTTGATCGGGTGAGACTGTATCATCTGCGGTCATAGGGACCAACGTTTCTCCAATTTTGGGAATTATAATCTGATCACCATCGATCAATTGTTTTGCCAGGTTTACGCGAATGGCATCTGCATCAGGGGTCATACCACCAGCAGCCGAGACTGCAGACTCGACCCTGCTGGCAGGGCTGAGACGATACACACCCGGGTGATAGACTGCTCCACTAATATAAATAAGTATTTCACTCGGTGTGGAAAAAGGCACCAATTGAACTGGCTTGCCCTGCGGCTGTGCAGCAACGATGATAATAACCGCTGCAGCTGCCATACCGATCAATATACCGAGGATCAATACATGCCATATCTTCATGTGTACCTCAGATGACACTATAATTCTATAATAAAGTTGAGGAGAAGTAAAATGATCGTGGATGGATTTTCGCTTGAATTGGATACGAAAGGAAATGGAGATGTTCTGAATATCAACGACATGCTGGTAGAGCGGGTAAGCCAAACAGGTATTTCGAATGGTATTGTGGTGGTTTTCTGCCCGTCATCCACCAGTGCCTTGACCACAATAGAATATGAATCTGGATGCATCCAGGATCTGAAGTCCTTTTTTGAGCGGGTGACACCGTCTGATATGGAATACAAGCATAACCAGCGCTGGGGTGATGGGAATGGATTCAGTCATCTCAGGGCAGCATTACTCGGTGCATCATTGACCATACCATTACGGAATGGAAAGCTGACACTTGGAACCTGGCAGCAGGTAGTCCTGGTCGATTTTGACAACCGTCCGCGGCGGCGGGAAATGGTGGTCCAGATTATTGGGGAGTAGTTCCTGCGAGACGATCCTCTTCGAGTTTCATTCTCTTAAAAGCCTGGATCGCCACTTCGAGCATATCGAGTCCTGGTTCGCGAGTGGTCAATTTTTGAAGCCACAAACTGGGCTTGATCAGGATGCGCATGATGGGCGATTGGATATTATCTGAGCTGAAACGTAAAAATTCGTATGCTAGTCCGGCAAGGACGGGTAGCAGCAGGATACGACTGGCAAACCGCCATATGAGTGGCATGGGTCCCAGGAGTGCAAAGACGATAATGGACAGCAGTACAAGTGTCAGAAGGAAAGCAGTGCCGCAGCGAGGGTGAACGGTCGTGTAGCGGTCAACGATCTCCGGTTTGAGCTCCGCATTTGCCTCAAAAGCATTGATGGTCTTGTGTTCAGCCCCGTGATAACCAAATACACGGCGGATTTCAGGCATGAATCCTATTGCCCACACATATAAAATCAGTAAGGCCAGGCGTACGATGCCTTCCAATAGATTGCCAACCCAGGCATTCCAGTGCAGAAAAGTTTCTGCAAGTTGACCTATACCGGCTGGTACCAGGAAAAACAATGCTACAGCCAACAGGATAGAGAATACAACCGTGCCATAGAGTGCCGGACCCTCGATCTTTTCGTCCTCAGCAGATTGGATGTTGGCAGAGATCGTGATCATGCGCGTGCCAAGAATGAGTGCATCCCATAAGATGATCAAACCGCGCAGGATGGGAGTCTTACGAATAATGCTTTGATAGATGCCGGATAATTCTTCATGCATCACTTCGATCGACCCATCTGGTTTGCGCATAGCCATAGCCGCGACATGTTTCCCTCTCATAAATACACCTTCAATAACAGCTTGGCCGCCATATGCTGGCATTTTTAATTTCATTTTCATTTGATTATAGGTTATAGAAGAAATGGATCAAACACTCAATACCAAGTTTCCATGTGGGCATGTGCATGCGTTCGTTAGGGGCGTGGATATTATCATCCGGCAGGCTAAAACCAGTTAAAACAGATTCAACACCCAGTAATTTTTGCATGGTTAAGACAACCGGGACAGATCCGCCTTCACGCTTATATACCGGGAGAGTACCCCATACAGTCTCTTGTGCTTTTGTGAGCGCATGTACTGCTGGCGAATTGAGATCCACCAGGCACGCCTTGTTGCTGGAATGCTCCTTGAATTCCCAGCGGACACCCGACGGGATATTGTCATTGATATATTTTATGAAACCTTCGCGTATTTCAACAGGATCCTGGTCAGGTACCAGGCGCATGGAGATTTTTGCCATAGACCAGGCAGGGATGACAGTCTTGGAGCCTTCTCCGATAAAACCAGAATAGATACCGTTGACATCCAGTGTTGGGCGGGCACCGATGCGTTCAAGTGATGTGAACCCCTTTTCTCCCCACAATTGCTCAGCACCGGTTTGTTTTAAAACATCTTCATCACCAAATGGCAACCGTTCGAATTGGCTGCGTTCCTCAGGGCTAAGCGGGAGGACTTTATCGTAGAATCCGGGCAGAGTGATGCGACCGTCATGATCTTTCATACCTGCGATCAGCATGCATATCACATTGGCAGGGTTGTGAACAACACCACCATACAAACCGGAGTGCAGGTCATGTGCTGGACCATGAACTTTGATCTCTGTATAGACCAATCCCCTCAAGCCATACACAATTGTTGGAACATTGGGAGCGAGCATGCCCGTATCAGGGTTGAGTACCACGTCACAAGCCAACATATTTACATGACCGGCAATCCATGCTTCCAGATTGGGTGAGCCAAGTTCTTCCTCGCCTTCAAAAATGCACTTGAGATTTACCGGAAGGCTGCCAGCCGATTGGATGGATTCTATTGCCTTCAAGGTAGCCCAGATCTGCCCTTTCATGTCAGACCCGCCTCGTACATAGAGGTGATCTCCGCGTTGCGTGGGTGTAAAGGGGTCACTTTCCCACAATTCGATTGGATCGACAGGCTGGACATCATAATGACCATAAATCAAGACAGTTTTTGCACCCGGTTTACCGCAGTTTTTCTCGGCATATACAATTGGGTGTCGCTTGGTTTCATGGATTTCGACCCGTTCAAATGACAACCCTTTTAATGCAGACACCAGATGATTGGCAGCACGAAGAATATCCGCTCGATGATCATCGTCGGTGGAAACCGAAGGAATGGCAAGAAATGTTTTCATTTCTTCCACAAATTGAGAATAATTTTGTTTTGCATAATTTATGGCTTGCTGGCGTGATTCTGGCATGACTTATCCTTTTTATATGATTCGAAACCCTCTGATTATAACGAGTTTGAATGATTGTGTGTTAAGATTAAAATGATAAAACCCAGGAGGCGAGTATGTCTGAAATTAAAAGTGACCAGATTCTGGAGATGTCGATGGAAACCAACTTCTGGACCTGGTCAGCGCAGAAGAATGTGAAACCCATTCCGGTAACAAGGGCAGAAGGGGTTTACTTCTGGGATGTGAACGATAAACGATACCTGGATTTCAACTCCACAGTCATGTGTGTAAATATCGGGCATGGTAATAAAAAGGTTATACAGGCGATGTGCGACCAGGCAAAGGAATTAACCTTTGCAGGTCCACAAATGGCCACCCGGCCGCGCGCTTTGTTGGGCAAGCTTCTCAAGGAGATTGTTCCGGACAATTTGACCCGGTTCCTGTACACATTGGGTGGCGCAGATGCAAATGAAAACGCCATCAAGCTTGCCCGAGCATTCACCGGCCGTCCCAAGATACTAACCCGCTATCGTTCCTATCACGGCGCTACAGCCGGCGCCATCGCATTGACCGGGGATCCACGTCGAACCGCCTGGGAGCCGTTGACCATGCCGGGGGTGGTCCACTTTCTGGATCCGTATCAATATCGATCCACCTTTCACCGCACCAATCCCTCCATCAGCGAGGAAGAACTGGCCTTGGATTATCTGAATCACCTCGAAGAGATAATTAAGTATGAGGATCCATCCAAGATTGCGGCAGTGATGATTGAACCGGTGACTGGTACAAACGGTATCATTATTCCACCCAAGGGGTATATCCAGGGATTAAGGAAATTGTGTGATCGTTATGAGATCTTACTGATTGCTGATGAAGTCATGACGGGATTTGGACGCACAGGTAAATGGTTTGCTTTGGAACATTGGGATGTGAAACCCGATATCATGACCATGGCTAAAGGACTCACTTCTGCTTACGCCCCGCTTGGGGCAGTAGCGATGAAAGAAAAAATTGCTGCCCGTTTTGATCACGAAGCATACCAGGGAGGTTTGACATTTAATGGGCATCCGGTCTCCATGGCTGCTGCCATTGCCAACATTGAAGTTATACGTGAAAATAAGTTGGTAGAAAACAGTACGGCGATGGGTGCACAGTTGGCCGACATTCTGGCTGAATTAAAAAGCCGCCATGCTTCAATTGGTGATGTTCGATCAATTGGATTGTTTGGGGGGATTGAACTCGTGCGCAATCGTGAGACACGCGAGCCGATGGCACCATTCAATGAAAAAAGTGCTGAAATGTCCAAACTTCGTGAACAATTGCTGGAAAAAGGTTTATTCTTATATACACACTGGAATATATTGTTGATTGTTCCTCCACTGATCATCAACGAGCAGGAATTGAATGAAGGTTTATCCATCATTGACCAGGCGCTTGAAATCACCGATAGTGTAGTCGTAACCTGATGGATGCTTGAGCATCTTATTGATTAAGGAGATTTGATAACGGATATGGCAAAGGCGAAAAAGGAAAAAGATGCAGAAGAGTTGAATCAAGAACATTATCAACTGATCATCCTCGGTTCAGGGCCGGCAGGCCTGTCTGCTGCTTTATATGCCGCCCGTGCTGAATTAAAGCCATTGCTGTTGACCGGTATGGAACTGCATGGCCAGGTGTCTCTGACCTATCTGATTGAAAATTATCCTGGTTTTCCGGATGGGGTTGGTGGATCGCAGCTTGGCGAGATAATGCAAAAGCAGGCAGAAAAGTTTGGTGCCCAGGTATTGTACGAAACTGCAGATTATGTGGATCTATCTGGCTCTCCATATAAAATAAACACATATGGAAAAAATTTTACAGCAAGCGCATTGATCATTGCCACCGGTGCATTACCCAATCACCTCAATGTGCCTGGCGAAAAGGAACTGACTGGTAAAGGCGTCTCATATTGCGCAACCTGTGATGGATGGTTCTTCAAGGACAGGCGTGTTGTTGTAGTTGGTGGAGGCGATAGTGCATTGGAAGAGGCGATCTTCATCACCCGCTTTGCCGCTTCTGTAAAACTGGTTCATCGTCGAAGCGAATTTAGGGGTAGTGCATTGTTACAGGAACGCGCTCGCCAGAACCCAAAAATTGAATTGGTGCTGAATCATGTAATCACTGCGATTCATGGTGACCAGGCTGTAAATGCTGTAACCAGTAAAGATGTTATTACGGGTATTGAAACCCAGATACCCACAGATGGTGTTTTTATTTTCATCGGGCATAAACCAAATTCCAGCCTGTTTACCAACCAACTTGACATGGATGCAAATGGTTATATCAGAACAAATATGAAGCTGGAAACCAATGTCCCGGGTGTTTTTGTTGCTGGTGAAGTTGCGGATCCAGACTACCGACAGGTGGTCACATCCGCGGGGATGGGTGCTGCTGCCGCGATTCAGGCTGATCGATATCTTAACAAATAAGTAAAGGTGTAATCAATAAGCGCAGGTCATGCAAGGCCTGCGCTTATATGTTATTCACTCTATTATGGGTTGGGTGTGGGATTCACCACTGTACCCCACCAGATAAATACCAGTTGTTTGCTGGTTGACCCGGCTAACTCCCAGATCGGGTTGCTGGAGGCGTCGGTACCGGTTTGACGAACTACGACCACCCACCAGCGCATGGCATGTGGCTCGTTTGTGGATGGACGAAACGTAGCTGGAACATTGAAAGTGGTATCCACAACGTACTCAACCAACTTACGACCAGTACCTTCTGTCGTATCTTCAACAGTGATCTGGTAAGCTTCATTTGGGCGAAGGGCTCCAACAGAAGCCCACTGGAGCGTAACCACATCATTCGAGATGGTAAAAACAGAACCATCAGCGGGGCTGAGCAGGTTGGGCCCGGCGTAAGGGGGGGGAGTAGTGGGTGTTGGTGAGGGGCCGGCGGTGGGTGCCCGCATGCACAGGGGGATCTTGATCACCTGACCTTCACGCACCACATCACTGACCAATCCGTTGTATTCCTTTATGGCTGTCTGGCTGACATCGTACATGTCAGAGATACCGCTGAGCGTGTCATTCATTTGTACCGTGTAATCAAGTTTTTGACATGCGGCATCTGTGGCTTCAACATCACTCAAAGTGTTGGTTGGTGCAGCAGTAGCCGTCTGTGTCGGTTGAGGTATGCGCAGCTTGTTACCGATTGTTAGAGGACTGCAAGAAGCAGGCAATTTATTTTCCAGAATGATGCTGGTGACACTGACGTTGAACGCAACGGCGATGGAAATGCAGGAATCGCCGGCAGCAATGGTGTACTCGATCGGTGGTAGTGGGGTCCAGGTGGGGGCGATGGTCGGTGTAAGTGAAGCGGTTGGTGTGAGCGTGATGGTGGGTGTCTGTGAAGGGCTGGGGGTCTGGGTTGCTTTCGCTATGGAACCGGTTGAGTTTAGACCGATATATACAAAAACCGCACCAATGATCAGAATCAAGGCCAGCAGACCTAATGCCACCGGTAAACTCAGTGTGATCTCAGGCATGCGTGTACCTTGGATCGGTTTTGACTTTTTAGTGATTTCTGGCGAAATGATGCTCGTACCGCAGATCGGACAGCGACTGGCATTCTCACTCAATCGCGTACCGCAGGTTGGGCAGAGTTTGGTGGGTTTTGTTTCAGGGCTCATAGATTTCCTTATGTCAGGCCGAAATTATACCATTCCATCCCGTCGTGTGTTGCTGGCACTACGCAACCCGGAAAGCATGTGTTATGCTGGGTTGGATGGAAGTCCATGGCGTTTATCTGCATTTCCCCTTTTGTGTCAAACGCTGTCTGTATTGTGATTTCAACACGACCACGGGAACGCTGGAGTATCTGCCCGAATATGTTAACGCCATCTGTCAGGAGATCGACCTGGTGGCTTCCAGTCTTTCATTCCCGTTAAAAATTCATACGATATATTTAGGTGGGGGAACTCCCTCTTTATTATCTGTTTATCAAATTGACCAGGTACTAACCCGAATGCGACTTTCTTTCGATTTGGCCAGAGAAACAGAGATCACTTTGGAAGCGAATCCCGGAACTGTTTCATTCAATTATTTATTTGGCTTGCATCAATTGGGGGTGAACCGTTTGAGTTTGGGTATACAGTCAGCAGTGCCTGCTGAATTGACATTAATGGGTAGAATCCATACGGTGGAAGAGGCAAGGCAGTCTATCCAGGATGCGCGGATGGCAGGATTTGATAATTTCAATTTGGACTTTATATATGGATTGCCGGGTCAAACAAAGGCGAATTGGCAACAAAGTCTTGATTTCGCCATTGAAAATGCACCTGAACATCTCTCATTATATGCACTTACATTGGATGACCATACTCCCATGGCACGCCAGATTGCTGACGGTATTTTAAAAACACCGGATGATGATATGGCAGCTGATTTCTACGAAATGGCCATGGACCAGCTGGCAAAAGCCGGTTATCAACAATATGAGATATCCAACTGGGCGACCATTTGTGGTGATACTTCACGGGTTTGTATGCATAACATGCAATACTGGCACAACCAACCATACTTGGGTTTTGGTTCCGGCTCGCATGGATACAGCCAGGGTGTTCGAACTGTCAACGTTGTTCCTTTGGAAGAATATATAAAACGAGTGAGATCAGATCAAAAGCAGGTCTTTCCGCTATCACCTGCAAATGAAATCCGAAATGAGATAGGGGAAACAACAAGAATGCAGGAGGCAATGATGCTGGGTTTGCGATTGACCGATGAGGGGATTGCGCGTAGCCATTATATTCTTCTATATCAACAAGATTATTATGAAATATTCCATAAAGAAATCGATCGACTGCTTGGTCTGGGCTTATTGGAATGGGTAGAAGACAATCAAGAACGAATTCGACTTACAAGAAAGGCTAGATTGCTGGGTAACCAGGTTTTTATGAATTTCGTGGGAGATGCGTAAAATAATCAGGCAACAGTAACCCGTGTCCCAAGTCCATTCTTGTGCCATTCGTGCGATTCAATAATGGGGGTAGACCATCGATACAACCATTTCGCTTCATTATTTTTCATATTGATACAACCATGGCTCATTGGTATTCCAAAGCTATCATGCCAATATGTGCCATGAAAAGCCACACCGATATCCCATACGAAAAAAGAGGTCCATGGCACACCGGGAAACTCGTACGCTTCCGGGTCACTGGTGATGTTCCCATCTCCCATATGCTTCGAGGGCATCTTGATCTCGATGTTGAAGCTGCCGCGTGGTGTCTTTGTGGGGACGCCATTACTCGATTCAGTAGCGATACCTGATGAGATTTTCGAGTTCAATACAACGGTATCACCTTCATAGGCTTTCAGGGATTGATCAGTGAGAGACACTTCGATCCTTTTTCGTTCCGGTGGAATGTCAACTGATAAAGGTGAAAGTTCATCCGCTTGGATGACACGTAAATGACTGGCAGGCACGTTGTACTCCAACTCACCTAATTCGTCGGTGATGGTGTACCAGGGTGAGTCATCCATACCGGTATCCAGGCCGGTGACCCAATGAATTGACCCATAATATAAACGATAGACCGGTTGATATTCACCACTCTTCAAGAAACGGTATGCCTGCGTGAAGGGTACTGTTACTTCAGCCAACATGCCGCCAGTGGGGATTGTGCGAATGATGGGATTCAAGTTGTATTTCACTTTTACAATTTTCCCACTATGCATGAATCCGCGCCAAACCCGGTACCAGCGGGGATTATATGTAGGACCGGATGGTGAATCGATCTCGTAATACAGATTTACCAGTTCATCACGAAAACGCTGGAAAAGGATTGCACTGGTATCAACTGCTTCACGGTATACGCTGATCGATTTTGCAGAGACGCGGCCCAAGGAAGGCGCGAGAAGTTTTGCAGCAGTTCTTTGCAGTGGACGAAATGCCAGGCTTGTCAGGCTTAGTATACCCAACTTTAGAAATGCCCGTCGTTGCATGATCGGTTGCATAGTATTCACATTATAACAAATAAATGGACAATATATGTCGGGATTGACGGAAATAAAAAGAGTGTGATTTTTGTAGTGCACCCCAATAGTTAGACATATTATGGAGAAAAAAAGGATTGAGTTCTGAACTGAACGGGACTCAATCCTTTTAGTTTAA
>JAFGXF010000042.1 GCA_016936755.1 Anaerolineaceae bacterium
ACATCTGGCATTCAGCTTGAATTGGAAATCGAGCTGGTTGGCAATTTTGGATATTAGGTCATGATGGTAAAAAAACTCAGACTGGGTGTGATATTTGGAGGCAGATCAGGAGAACATGAGGTTTCACTGATGTCAGCCCGCTCTGTACTGAGTGTGCTGGATCCTGCAAAATATGAAGTAAGCCAGATCGGGATCACCCATGAGGGTGCCTGGTTCACCGGGCTTAATCTGATCGATTGGATGGAGAAAACGGACCGTCAAAACCCGATTTCTTCTGCCACCATCCTCCCGGATCCAGGCAATACAGGTTTGTTCGTCATTGAACCTTGCGACCAGGCTGCAAAGATCAGCTTGATGACCTCACTGGATGTCGTTTTCCCGGTCCTGCATGGCAGCTTTGGTGAAGACGGGACCCTGCAGGGACTGTTGGAGTTGGCCAATATCGCATATGTTGGCGCAGGTGTGCTGGCTTCTTCGGTTGGGATGGATAAAGCACTGTTCAAGGAAGTGATGCGTGCCCGCAACATCCCGGTGGTCGATTCCATAACCATCACACGCCGCCAGATCGCCGGCAATCCGGATCGTGTGATCGCCTTGGCGGAGAAATTGGGTGCCTATCCCCTATTTGTAAAACCCGCCAACATGGGTTCATCAGTTGGGATCACAAAATGCCGCAACCAATCTGAGTTGATTGAGGGGCTGCAGGATGCAGCCTGTTATGACCGCCGGATACTGATCGAACGCAGTGTCAACGCGCGTGAGATCGAAGTCAGCGTTTTGGGTAATGAAGATGCACGCGCATCCATACCTGGTGAGATCCTGCCCTCGGATGAATTCTATTCCTACAACGCAAAGTATATCGACAACGCATCCAGGTTATTGATTCCCGCGCCGCTCAATAAAATACAAACAACCGCTGTACAAAGGTACGCAGTTGAAGCCTACCAGGCTATTGATTGTGCAGGCATGGCTCGTGTGGACTTTTTCATTGACAAGGATTCAGGTGAGATATTCCTGAATGAAGTGAATACGATTCCTGGCTTCACCAGCATCAGCATGTATCCCAAGTTATGGGAATCCAGTGGAATGCCCTACGCACAGCTTGTGGATGAGCTGATAAAGCTGGCGATGGAACGCCAGTCTGAGCGAGATCAAACTGAACGGCACTATGGGGTCAATCGAACATGAAGAATCCTTTCAGTAAAACCACCCCGCATAGACGCTCGGAATTCCTGCGTGTTCAACACACCCCATCCAAATGTCAGGATGGTAATTCCAATCCCCTGCCACAGGTCATGCCGCCGTTAAAACTGATCTCATTGGAAGATGAACGACGTGACAACAACCTGGTGGATGCCCTTTTCAACAAGCCAGCCAAAACGGTTAACCCGTCGCGACCGTCCATGATGAACCTGGTCTATCCACCCCTGAAAGAAACGGATCTGACTGTACCGTCTAAAAACCCAGGCAGCCGCACCAGTCTCAAATCAGCCCAGGCAGCCCTGTACGGCAAACTGGTCGGCTCCATCACCGGCAACAGCAAAAGCACGAGTGACTTGCAGACACCTGATCAAGAGACTCCCGTACCGGTTCCCCGCTCAGTGTATGTCAATCCACGCATGGTCGTACCGGAGCCCGAAAAGAGGAGGATCTCACTGAAACAGATGCACATTGGCTGGCGGTTATTATCACTGGTGCTTGCCTCGGGCCTGGGGTATGTCATCTTTTTCATGTATACCTCACCGGTATTTAAAATGGTCACCCCGGTAATCGCTGGAAATGTACGGGTGGCGAGTGAGGAATTCGTGAAAGTGATGGACGTGGATGGCAAACATTCTTTTGAAATCATGCCATCTGAACTCCAAAAAAGTTTGCAGAACACCTTCCCTGAACTCGTATCAGTCGACCTGGACTTTAAATTCCCCAATCAAATGAGTTTGAGGGTCAGCGAACGTGAACCAGTATTAATCTGGAAACAAGGTGGACAGACTGTGTGGATCGACCTTTTTGGCATACCCATGAATCCCCGTGGGGAAGCGGGCAACTGGTTCGTTGTCACTGCAGAAGGTGAGGCTGTCAACCCGGCAGTTATCGATCCGCAGAATAATCCAGGCGTGTACAGGGCAGTGGCAGATCCCGAATTGATACTGATGATCCTCAATCTCGCCAATCTGACCCCGGCCGGTACTTCAATAGCCTATGATCCTCGTTATGGTCTCGGGTGGAATGATCCGGCTGGTTGGAAAGTGTTCTTCGGTTTCAATACTGTTGGATTTGAAAGCAAACTGGCCCAATATGAAAGCATCGTCGCCAAATTGAATGACCAGAATATCCAGCCAAGGATCATCAGTGTTCAGTATCCCTATGCGCCCTTTTACCGGTTGGAGTAATTAGATGGAAGAGCATACCGTCGTCGGCATTGACATCGGCACCACCAAGATTTGCACCCTCGTCGCCAGGATCGAAGGCGAACACGGGTTGCGCATCATTGGCGTCGGTATAGAGCCTTCACAGGGCATTAAGAAAGGCACCGTCGTGGATATCGCCAGTGCCACCCAGGCTGTCACCCGCTCGATCGAAAAAGCGGAGCGCACCTCGGGTTACGAGATCACCTCAGCCCTGGTCAGCCTGGCAGGAGCACATGTCTCCTCGGTGAACAGCAAGGGGGTGGTTGGGTTGGGTGGCCGCGTGATCACATCGCAGGATATCATCCGTGCCCTGGAAGCGGCCCAGGCAGTTGCCATCCCGCACGACCGCGAGGTCATCCATGTCATCCAGCGTGGCTTTTCGGTTGACGGCCAGGAAGGAGTACGCACTCCCGTGGGAATGCATGGGTATCGCATGGAAGTGGAAGCCCATATCATTACGGCATCTGCCGCCACTGTTGAGAACCTGCGCCAGGTGGTAGCCCAGCCCGGGATTGCTGTCAGCCAGTTCGTGCTGAATCCACTGGCTTCTGCCGAAGTTGTCCTGACAGAAAACGAACGCACCATGGGGGCGGTGGTGGTTGACATCGGCGGCGGGACCACCGACATGGCCGTGTACATCGATGGAGATGTATGGCACACAATGGTTCTGGCGGTCGGTGGCAACCATATCACGACTGATATTGCACAGGTTTTAAGATTGCCGATCAGCCAGGCAGAAGAGATCAAGAAGGAATTTGGGCATGCCCTTGAATCAGAAATCGCCAACGAAGATACTTTCCAGGTCCGCACATTCGGGGTGGACAAGCCCATTCCCATCAGCCGGCGTGAATTGGCCAGCATCATCGAAGCGCGGGTTGAGGAGATATTTATGCTGGTATGGCAGGAGATCAAACGATCCGGTTATGATGGCCTGCTGCCGGCAGGTTTGATCCTGACCGGTGGTTCCGCCTCCCTGCCAGGCATGCGCGAGCTTGCCAGCCGGGTGCTGGGCATGCCTGTACGCATCGCCCAGCCGGAAAACCTGGTGGGCCTGACCGATCAGCTCGATTCGCCGGCATATGCCACGAGTGTCGGCCTGCTGCAATGGGCTGTACTGATGAGCGAATCGGGTCTTGCCCTGCAGCAAACTTCTGCACGTTCATTTTTCCGCAAGAAACCATTTGAAGTGTTAAAAACCTGGATACGGCAGATCATGACGCCGTGATCCGGTTTGTTTGAGGAGAAAGCAAATCAGAAAGACAGCAAGTCGGCAACTATATCGATCAACACATGAGGAGGTACGACAATGGAAATAACAAGATCTCAAACACTGGAAGCCTTCGCCCGGATCAAAGTGGTCGGGGTGGGCGGTGGCGGCTGCAACGCCGTCAACCGCATGATTGAAGAAGGCATGGGAGGCATCGAGTTCGTAACTGTGAACACGGATGCCCAGGCTTTATTAACCTCGAAGGCCCCCACCAAGGTTCGCATCGGCGACAAGTCGACCCGCGGTCTTGGTGCCGGCGGCAACCCGGAAGTCGGGCAAAAGGCCGCTGAGGAATCTTCAGAGGAATTATATGATGTCTTGAAGGGCAGCGACATGGTATTCGTGACCGCCGGTCTGGGTGGGGGAACCGGCACCGGCGCAGCCCCTGTGATATCACAAATCGCCAAGGAAATTGGTGCTCTCACCATCGGGGTGGTCACCCGCCCCTTCACCTTTGAAGGCTCGAAGCGACAACAATCGGCTGAACAGGGCGCCGCGCAATTGAAAGAGCACGCTGATACGCTGATCATCATCCCGAACGATCGTCTGCTTCAAATCGTTGACAAGCATGCCAGCCTGCAGAATGCGTTCCGGCTGGCCGATGATGTTCTGCGCCAGGGTATCCAGGGGATTTCGGAACTCATCACGATCCCCGGTCTGATCAACCTGGACTTCGCTGATGTGCGCACGATCATGTCAGAAGGCGGCGCCGCCCTGATGGCAGTCGGCCAGGCATCCGGTGAAGACCGTGCCCGGCTGGCAGCCGAACAGGCCATCTCCAGCCAATTGCTGGATGTGACCATTAACGGTGCGCGCGGCATTCTTTTCAATGTTACCGGTGGACCCAGCCTGACCCTGTTCGAGGTCAACGAGGCAGCCGCGATCATCAAGGAAACCGCCCACCCGGATGTCAACCTGATCTTCGGCGCAGTTATCAGCCCTGAAATGGGAGATGATCTGAGGATCACAGTCATCGCGACCGGCTTTGAACGCTCGGGTGTCATGCGCAGCATGCAAATCGCCAACCGGCAACCAATCGGCATCATGCAGCCTTCCCTGCGTACAGGCGGTGTACTAACCCCGGCTGCCAACAGCGAACCGGTGGGAGTCGCCTATCAGCCGGTATCCCGCGATACCGATATCGATGTACCCACTTTCCTGCGCAACCGTCTGAGCAGGTAAATCGGAGACCATCCTCGTGTTGATCGCGTCGAGAGACAGCACTGCAACCCATGTGAAAGATGAGGGGTTTATGTAATCACCCCTGTTCTGCTCACGCAGCCTGGCCGGAACCTCCTCCGGCCAGGCTTTTTTTTGGATGTGCCTGGCATAATCCAGGTGCCTGGCACTTCAACCTTTGGAGCGGGATGTGCCAGGCACATTCCAAGTGCCTGGCACTTTCGGTGAATTCTCCCCTCCTCGGTAAAAAGATACGGTCATCTAACTATCCCCATTTTGATAGCGCATGACTTACAGTGCCAGGCACTTCAACCTTTGGAGCTAGATGTGCCAGGCACTGTAACTCATCCCTTTCCATCAAGATCCTAATTCACGTTACGTAAACATGCTCACCTAATCGATTATTTTCAGAAAGTGCCTGGCACAGTGCAGGTGCCGGGCACTTTAATCTTTGTAGCATGATGTGCCAGGCACTGTAACTCATCCCTTTCCATCAAGATTCAATTTCGCGTTACGTAAACATGCTAACCTAATCGATTATTATCAGAAAGTGCCTGGCACAGTGCAGACGCCTGTCACTTTCTGAATCATTATATAATCTTTAATAAGGATTGCCTGAGATGGCCAAGAGGATCACTGAGTTCTATCAGGATGGGATCTATCATCTATATAATCGAGGTGTTGACGGAAGGAAGATTTTCATTGATGATCAAAATTACCTGTTCTTCAACCAGAGACTCCATCGATACTCTTCAGGGCTGTCTATAACAATCCTGGCATATTGCCTGATGCCGACCCATTTTCATTTGCTGGTACAGCAAAACGGTGAGATTTCTGCAGGAATCCTCTGTCAAAGGATCTGTAATAGCTATACAAAAGCATTCAATAACTGGGTTCATCGTACAGGTTCATTATTTGAATCGAAATACAAAGCAATCGATGTCGATCGGGAGGATTACTTGCTTCACATCACCCGATACATTCATGCTAATCCTGTTAAAGGAGGATTAGCGGATCTTCCTGAAAAATGGCTTTATTCAGATTATGGGGAGTGGATGAGACATCCTTATCTCGATAAATCCACTGATACGGTAAGAGGGTTGTTCATATCTGCAAGTGATTATGCATCTTTCGTACATGACTATATCAATGACACGGTAAGTCTGCCAGAGGATTTTGCCCGATATACTCTTGAATAAACAAATGCGCTCGGCTCGTTTAATACATGGTAACCTCAACGGTTTGGCATGATGCGCCAGGTACATTCCAAGTGCCTGGCACTTAAAGTGAATTCTCCATTCCTCGGTAACAAGACACAGTGGTCTGCCTATCCCCATTTTGATAGTGCATGACGTACAGCCCCGGGCACTTCAACCTTTGGAGCGGGATGTGCCAGGTACATACCAAGTGCCTGGCACTTTCGGTAAAATATCCCCTCCTCGGTAAAAAGATACGGTCATCTACCTATCCCCATTTTGATAGCACATGACTTACAGTGCCAGGCACTTCAACCTTTGGAGCAGGATGTGCCAGGTGCTGGGCACTTCAACCTTTGGAGCTAGATGTGCCAGGCACTGTAACTCATCCCTTTCCCTCAAGATTCAAATTCGCGTTACGTAAATATGCTTACCTAATCGATTATTTTTATAAAGTGCCTGGCACAGTCCAGGTGCCGGGCACTTCAACCTTTGGAGCGAGATGTGCCAGGCACTGTAACTCATCCCTTTCCCTCAAGATACAATTTCGCGTTATGCAAACATGCTCACCTAATCGATTATTTTCAGAAAGTGCCAGGCACAGTCCAGGTGCCGGGCACTTCAACCTTTGGAGCTAGATGTGCCAGGCACTGTAACTCATCCCTTTCCCTCAAGATTCAAATTCGCGTTACGTAAACATGCTCACCTAATCGATTATTTTCAGAAAGTGCCTGGCACTATAATTCATCCCTTTCCCTCAAGATACAATTCCGCGTTATGCAAACATGCTAACCTAATCGATTATTATCAGAAAGTGCCTGGCACAGTGCAGACGCCCGGCATGATCCTTTAACAAGGAACGAAAATCAATCCTCCTAATAATCAGATGATTAGAAAATCATGCCAAAACGCTTGACATCTATTGCATATCCGAAACGGATATGCTAAAATCTTTTCACCGATGACAAGATACGGGGGGTGGCCCCCATGGATACCCCCAGCCATGGGGGTGAATTATTAAGGAATAAGGAGCTCCAGACAGACGTGAACTGCCCTTTTTGCCACAATGAAGAAACACGCGTCCTGGATACTACTCCTGATTTACGGGGAGGGGTTCGCCGCAGAAGGGAATGCGAGCATTGTCATAAGCGGTTCAGCACCTATGAACGCCCGGTTACCACTCTGCCTTTGATCATCAAACAGGATGGCACACGCGAGGAATTCGATCGCGAGAAGGTCCTGCGCGGCATTCGCATTGCCTGTACCAAGCGCCCGGTATCTGCTGACCAGATCGACAAGGTTGTTAACGGAATAGAAACAGCGTTGAAAGAAAGTACCCGTCAGGAATTACCTGCGTGGGTCATCGGTGACATGGTTATCGAAAATCTGAAGGAACTCGACCAGGTGGCATATATCCGTTATGCCAGCGTTTATCTGCCCCTGGATGATGTGAAAGCCCTGCGCGACGAAATCGACCGCTTATTACTCGAAGGATAAGGAATACCCATGACAACACCCGCCCTCCGTGAAAAGCAGGAATTACTGCCCACGCCGACGCTGCCGCATGACCTGCCGCCGGTGGAATTAACTGACAACGCCCGCCAGGTGCTGTTGCGGCGGTATGTGCGGCGTGGTGCAGATGGGCAGCCTGCTGAATCCATCGAGGAGATGTTTTGGCGGGTAGCGTACCATGTGGCACATGCAGAAGAGATCTGGGCTGGTGATGTCGAAAGCCGCGCCCGGGATTTTTACCATTTACTGACCTCCAGGCGTTTTTTCCCCAACTCGCCCACCTTCACCGGTGCCGGTACCCCACTTGGCCAACTGGCT
>JAFGXF010000043.1 GCA_016936755.1 Anaerolineaceae bacterium
AGCATTCAGAATGCCATCAAAAGCCTGGCGGGCATCTTCAAATGCCTTGTCAGACCAGGAGGGTTCCTGCGGCAGATACAGCTCACGGTATTCACGCGCAACCCACTCGCCGGTTTTTTTCGAAGCACCGTATTGGTTCATCTGATTCTTCAGGATGGTGGTACGCAGACTGAGCGCCTCTGCCAGGAATGAATCGCCATACGTACCAAATTCAAAATTGGCAGCGAAAATACTTGCTTCAGGATATTGTTTTTTAACAATCTCATATTCCCAATCATTCATATCACCATGCATGCTGTAGAACTCGTTTGGGTTGGCACCAGCCACCCGTGTGAGTGTGTATTTTTTTTGAATTTCCTTTGAATCCATTGAATCCAACGGTGATGTGACCACCGTCATCTGGTAACGTGGGCCGTAGCCACTGTGCAAGTCAATGTGAACGATCCGCTGATACCCTTTAAATGCTCTCTGATATAGATCCATCAGCAACCCGGTCTCTTCCTGATGCGCCTGCCCTGTAAAGTAAATACCCTTCGGAAAATTATTTTGTCCCATCAGGGTTGCTTCACGCAGACGCAAGGTACCCACCTGCAAGAGTGTCATGAGTAATCCGGTGATAAAGCGCGTCTTTGCTGCGATCAGGCTGCCCAAAGGACGCTCCGGGCAAAGGAAGCTTTTTAATCGTGGGTAATCCGGGTTATCCATTTGAGGGGATTGAAATTCCCCGGAGATGAAGTTACGATTCAAATCCACATTGTTTGGATTGGTTCGTTCCCAGTGATTCATCCCCCATGGGTTTTGACTGTGTATAAACAAGACGCCGGTGATTTCCGGGTTGATACGATGGATAAATTCATCAAAGAACAATTGCAGCACCGCAGACCCAATGTAGCCTTCGATACCATGCAACCCTGTACTGATCACCAGGAGCTTTTTCTTCCGCGTCCGAGCGTCTGCCAATATCCAATCGATTGAGAGGTCTTTGTTGTCAAATAAGGCATGGTGGTTCAGGCAGGCAGATGGCCAGTATCGACGGATCTCTGCCAGATGCTCCTGAAAAACCTGGCGTGATTCCTGATAAGTGGCTGGAATGGATGGCATGTGTTAAAAAGGCCCATAATTGAAAGCAACAGCGACTGCCAGAAACAAAACCGTTGCCAGTATGATCCACACCCACAGTTTCAAAACCCATTTCAACCACTTGGTGTATGGTATGACTGTCAGGCTGAGGGTGATGAGAAGCGCCGCATTGGTTGGATAGGCCATATTGGAAAAACCATCACCAAAGCAGTACGCACTCACCGCAATCTGACGTGTGACGCCCACCAGATCGGCCAGTGGCATGATGATCGGGATGAGCAGAAATGCCTTGGCTGAGCCCGAGGTGACGAACAATTCCAGAATCAGGGTCAAGCCATAGATCATCAGGGAAGAGATGAACGGGCTGGTACCGGTGAAGGCACTGTTTGCCCAATTCAATATGGTATCCAGAATGCCACCAGCAGCAATGATATGTTTTACACTGGCAGCCATCATCAGCAACGGGATGGCCGGGACGATGCCCAAAAAGCCTTCCCAGGCAGCCGCCCAAGCTCTCTTGCCTGCACCTGAAATCAACCCGGCACCAATTCCACCGATCACAAACAATAATCCAGTCAACGGCAACGCGATATCACGCAGGAATGGAATGACCGGCAAAGCGATCAGCACAACCAATATCAACGCAAAGAATAAACCCAGAAAAACAGCCGCCTTGCGCATGCGGGGGTTGGTCTCAAGCATGTCATCAACCTTGAAATCACCATATTTGGCTTTCTCTGTCTTGTCTTCATTAAAAACCGGCGAGGCTTCAGGTTTTCGGTCGATCATGCGGGCATACAACACCAGGAAAGCCGCTACGATCGGAAAGACCAGAATGAACAGGACCAGGCGCGGGCCGGCGCCTGAATAAAGTGGCAGCCCGGCCAGTTGTTGTGCAATACCGATGGTAAATGGATTAAATAGGGCTGTTGAAAAACCCACATTAGTGGCCAGAACAGACATGCCCAGGCCGGTGAGCGAATCCCAACCGAGGTAATATGCCAGACCGATCATCAGTGGAACAAGTGGAATGACTTCTTCAAAAATACCGAAGAAAGATCCCAATGCCATAAAGAAAAATGTGATGATAACCAACAGGTGATATTTCCGCCCCCCGAATTTATCCACAATACGTGAAACGATCGCTTTTAAGATACCACTGCGATCCATCACCCCAAATGCCATGCCAACCAACAGGATAAAAAGAATGATGGGAATAACCTTGGTCATTCCATCCGGTGTGAAAAGAACTTCAACCGGCGCGGTGAACCAGCGCCATATCGGAAAATCAGGTTGTTCAATAAACGAGAAAGAGGCCGGATCTATGACTTCCCTTGCATCCACTATGCTGCGTTCATACTGTCCAGCCGGGATCACCCGGGTTAATAACCCTGAGACCATCATCAAGATAAAGATGATGATCACTGCCTGCAGGAAAGCTTTCTTGCTGATTTGAGCACCGGATTTGGTTTTTGTCATTGAAACCTCGTGTTACATACTGATATTGGGATTTACCTTACGAACTGTAGCCCAAATTATACGTTATCACGCCACTGACCAAAGGATTACCTGAATGATTTCGTAACAACACAAGTATTGTCTTGTATCATATTAATTTCAGGCAGTTTTGCATGATTCGTGTCTGACATAAGTTGGGTTAATTGTTATAATAAACAAAGTATTGTGATAAGAAAGGAGATACCGAGCATGGATTCTCGTAAAGTTGCAGTTGCCATGGCCCGAGGTAATCAACCCTTTGACATCTTAATCAACAATATCCGATCGGTTAATGTACTGACGCGGGAAATCCACACAGTGGATATCGGTATCAGTGGGAACCTCATCGCCTATGTGGGTCAAGCTGGCAAAGAGAAGTTGTCAGCGCAACGTGTGATCGAAGGTTCTGGCCTTTGGGCTGCTCCAGGTTTTATTGATGGGCACGTTCATAATGAATCCAGCATGTGTACCCCTGCTGCCTGGGCGGAGGTCATCCTGATCCACGGTGCCACCAGCGTAGTCACCGATCCGCACGAGATCGCCAATGTTTTGGGGCTGCGTGGGGTGAAGTACATGTTGGATGCCAGTCGGGGGCTTCCATTACGGTATTTCATCACAGCGCCCAGTTGTGTGCCATCCGTGCCGCAGCTCGAAACGGCTGGAGCGGTATTTGGCGAGCAAGAGATGGAGGATATGTTGACCTGGGAGCGGGTTATCGCTGTTGGTGAGGCAATGGACTTCGTTGGTCTGTCAAACCAGAGCGGCAGCATCACCCCCATAGTGGATGTCGGCCAGGCCGCCGGGGTTCCCATCGAAGGTCATGGACCAGGGTTGACTGGACGCATGTTGCAAGCTTATCTTGCCGCAGCTGGACCACGCTGTTCGGACCACGAATCACTCGATTCAGCCAACATGCTGGAAAAAGCCCGGACTGGTTCAATGGTCTATGCGCGGGTGTCCTCCTTCCTGGATGCAGCCACTGAGATGGCAGAAGCCATCCGCAGCATCCCGGACGTGCGTATGTTCGGATTGTGCACAGATGACCTTCACCCGGGTTTTTTGTTGGAAAAGGGTCACCTGGATCACGGCATGCGCGCGTTGATAAATGCAGGGGTCGACCCACTTACAGTCTACCAGATGGGAAGCATCAATGTCGCACAACATTACGGCTTGTGGGGCCTGGGTGCAATTGCAACTGGTTGGCTGGCTGACATCGTCTTGCTGAATGATCTTGAAAAAGTACAGGTGCGCCATGTGATCACCGGTGGCCAGGTCAGGGTATGGGATGGGCAACTTACGGAACCCATTCAACAACCTCTCCCTCCCCTGCTCGAGAATACCGTCAGGATTCCTGCAAATCTGACCGATGAAGATTTCATACCGCATATCAAGGGCAATGGCAAACACCGTTTCCATGCCATGAATCTCAGTAACGTAACAGACACCCGCCTGACAAGTGTCGAATTGATGGTTGAGAACGGTCAGGTGAAATTTCCACTTCCAAAGGGCATCGCCCTGGCTGCTGTCCTTGGCAGGCATGGGCAGGGCAATCCACCCAGCCTGGCTTTCGTCACCGGTTTTCCCATCCAGAAAGGGGCTGTCGCTTCGACAGTCAGTCATGACAGTCATAACCTGGTTTTGATTGGGAAGCACCCTGGTGACATGCTCCATGCCGTTCAAACCCTGGTGGAACTCGGCGGGGGCCTGACGGTGGTCAGTGACCAAAAGGTGCTTGCAAGCCTGCCGCTACCCATCGCCGGGTTGTTAAGCCCGCTTTCTGTCGTTGATGTGGCAAGGCAGGAAGCCGCAGTAAAAGCCAGCCTGGCAGCACTTGGACTGCCGGAAGAAGCCACCGCGGCACTATTATTCATGACACTGCCAGTCCTCCCGCAGGTGCGTTTGACTGATCATGGTTTGGTGGATGTGTTGGCACAACAGATCATTCCACTCGCTGCTGGATGATCCTTCCATTCTGACCCAAACCTTCGCCTGTTAATTACCTCAATCGATTTCTCTTTTGTTAAGCGATTGTAATCTCCTGCCTATTGACCGTGTGATAGCACATGGGTAGACTTTACATCTACAACAACGCAGCCCACCACAAAGGGGAATGAACTCTCTTGATCCTTGAAAGCATCCTGAAACTAACATCCATCGTTCTCGTTTCCAGCACAGTCCTCAGCATTGGAGGACCCATCGTTATGGAAATGGCATCCACCGCGGCACCATATTTTGGAAAGAGTGCCGACCGGGCTGCAGATGCTATTGGCCTGCCATACAAGAATATATCCTTCCTGACCAGTGATGGGATCACGCTGCGTGGTTGGTTTTTCCCGGCCGCTTCGGCCAACTCACCAGCCATCCTGTATGCGCCAGCCACGGCAAAGGATCAGCGCTCCGGCTTGTCCCTGGTCATGCCACTGCATAAGGCAGGCTTCGGTGTTCTGCTATTCAGCTATCGCGGCCATGGACGCAGTGATGGTAACCCGATCGGTTTCAGCTATGGTGCTCGCGAAAGCCTGGATGTGGATGCCGCTGCAAGCTACTTGCGTGACGTTCAGGGAGCAACTGCTGTGGGAGCCATCGGGCACTCAGCCGGTGCGGTTGCGATCATCCTGAGCGCAGCCCGCAATCCAAAGATTGACGTCGTCGTGGCCGCATCTCCTTTCACCAGCGTGGAACAGATCTGGACCACCAACAAACCAACATTGATGCCCACATCGATCTATGACCTCATGATGCGCACTTCGGAAGTGCGCAAGGATTTCACACGCAATCAGGTGCGCCCGGTGGACGTGATCGATCGCATCTCACCCCGCCCCATCCTGATCCTGCATGGGATGAAAGACCAGCGTATTACCGAGGAACAGGTAAAACAGCTGTTCGCCCGGGCAGCGGAACCCAAGCAGCTCTGGCTGCTCGATGGTTTATCACACGCCCAGGTACGATCAATCGGCATTGATGGCAATATTCAAGAAATCATATCCTTCCTGGAACAGGGATTCTCTCCGCGAGGGTCATTTTCTCTCCAAAAGGATAATTCAATTCCATTCCCCCAACCCAAATTTCAGTCAGTGGCAGAATTTCCCAGTTAGTATCCTCCAGATGAGCAGTAGGTGAGGGAGGACATACGGTCTGCCATGTGCAGGTTTGACACCTGCTATTGTTTTTTAATATTCACATCAGATTCCGGTTGACGATCGATCCAATCCTGATGTGAGACAATATCACGATCCAGGAGCAAGCGTCGCAGCAGTACCAACTGTTTTTCTTTCAGGTCAGCTGTTAACGGCCGCCGGTTGGCTTCCAGGCGCTTGACGATCGTGATAACCAGCATACATATAGCACCCCAAACAAGGATCGCGGATCCACCCATAAAACAAACAAATAATGGCAGGGTTACCATGCTGAAAAGGGCAAAGGGCGGTGAATCTTTAAAGATAAGATAACCGATCGCCAGGGGAACCAGAATCCAAAAGATACCCATGGGGAAGACCACCAACAACAATCCGAGGATGGCGCTGAGGCCACGCTCACCGGTAAAGTTCAGAAAAACCGGCCAATTATGCCCGACAGACGCTGCTATACCGACAGCCACTGTCACGCCCATGCCAAGATCCCAATGCAATGCCAGCCAGGCCGGAAAAGCCGCCTTGGCAACATCGAACAATCCGACCGGGACGACCGCCCAGCGCGCAATATGCTCGTATACCATTGATCCGCTCACGGTTCCACTGCCATATTGACGGACATCACGCCCCTTAACCCAGCGACCCACAATATACGCGGTTGGGATCGAACCGAGCAGGTAACCTGCCAGGATCATGAAAATCGATAAAAACCAGATATCGTTCATACTTGTGTTGAATTGAAAATAATTATATAGTCTTTTGTCCAAAGGGCGTATAACAATATTCGCTTGACAGAAAACACCTGTGACCTATAATGGTATTAACACAATTTTATTAAAATCGATCTGACTCAAAACACCCGGAATGGGAGTGGTTTCTTCATGACCTCACAACACCACAATAAGATGACAGTGAGAGTGATCACCGATAGCGTGGCACAGGTCCCTGAACACCTGGCAAAGGATTTGGGGATTGAAGTAATGCCATTCACAGTTACCATTCAGGGTGTTTCGTATGAGGATGGAATTGATATCCAACCTGAGGTGCTCTACCAACGCATGCGGGCTGAGAAAGTCATTCCAAAAACAGCGGCGCCTTCCCCGGGTCGTTGTCTGCAAATATTGCAGAATGTCATCCACCAGGGAGCCAGCTCGATCCTGTGTGTGGTACTTTCATCCAATTTGAGTGGAGCAATCAATGCTGTCAGAAATGCAGCCGAAATGGCGCGCGAGGAACACCCGGATGTATGCATTGAAGTGTTCGATTCGAAATGTGCAGCCATTGCAGAAGGATACATTGCCATACAGGCTGCACAGGCTGCCCGTAATGGAATGGATCTGGCTGGTGTTACACAAGTGGCACGGGAAACCACAAAACGGGTGGGGATCGTTGTTTCATTTGATTCACTTGAGTACCTTGCCCTCGGTGGCAGAATCGGTAAAGCCGCTTATCTGCTGGGCAATCTGATCGATATTAAACCCATCATCACGCTGGATGCTGATGGATTTGTCGACCCAATCGGGAAAGTCCGCGGCAATGACAAGGCATTCCAGGCGATTATCGAACATGTCGAAAAGGTATCCACCGGATGCAGCAGACTCGTATTGACCGTTTTGGATGCAGATGCCCTGGAGCGCAGGGAGGAATTAAAGCGGTTGGCCATGCAGCGTTTAAAGCCGGCTGATGTGTGGCAAACCCCCATCACGCCAGTCATGGGTTCTCATACCGGACCAGGTCTGGTTGGATTGGGATATTATTACGAATGAGACATCCCTTTCAGTTTTCCTGACAAAATGCAGAATTTAACCGGTCAAGCTGGATATTCCTTAAACCTGCCAACCCGCGTATACTATCCCGGGTGAACACAATATGAATGATCAAGAGGATAACCATGAGCTCTGTCATCGAAAGATTTTTACGATATGTCAAGATCGACACGCAATCAAATGAATCGATCGAAAAACATCCCACAACCGAAAAACAATTGGTACTCGCGAAGCTGCTGGTCGAGGAATTAAAAGCCATCGGGCTTGATGATATTCACATAGACCAGTATGGAATCGTCACTGCCACACTGCCCGCCAACCTTGAGCATGATGTTCCGGTCATGGGTCTGCTGGCGCACATGGATACCAGCGGCGGAATGTCTGGGGAAAATGTCAACCCCCAAATGGTCGAGAATTATGACGGCGGGGATATCATTCTTGACAAGGAATCCGGCACCATCCTCTCCCCACGGGAATTCCCGGAACTGCGAAAGTATGTCGGTAAAACCCTGATCACCACCGACGGCAAGACCCTGCTCGGCGCAGATGACAAGGCCGGAGTGGCAGAGATCATGGCAATGCTCGAGCAT
>JAFGXF010000044.1 GCA_016936755.1 Anaerolineaceae bacterium
ACTTGGGGCTTACACCCTGCCGCCCGGCGGTTATTATCTGGCTGCCAATTCCGGTTACGATGAAGCAGGGGTGCCCCGCGATGTTGCCTTCACATCCGGTCTGACGGCCGCAGGTGCAGGTATCGCCATACGGGATTCAAACCAGGTCATCATCGATTCGGTGGGATATGGGTTAGTAAACAACATATTCATCGAAGGCACCAGGGTGAGTGCGCCCGGCAGCCACCAAAGCCAGTTACGCGGGGATGCAGGCTGTACTGATACGGATAACAATGCAAATGATTTCAATATACTTAATCCATCCAGCCCGAGGAATTCATCCTCAATGGCTTGTTTATGCGTGCCGCTGGATACACCCCCGATGATCGATAATACAATCCCGTTTGATGGCGCAGAAGATATCTCCCCAGATGTGATGATCGGTCTGGAATTCAGCGAGGCGGTTACCATCGGCCCGGGTGGCTTCCACAGTATCATTTGCGGTTCGAGCACACAAGCTGCCACAATCGCAGGCATTGGGGCATCTTACACGCTTGACCCAATATATAACCTGCCATACACTGCGGACTGTGAAGTGACCATTTATGCCGGGGCGGTATTCGACCTGGATGGTATACAGCCGGATCCCATGGCGGCTGATCATGTATTCAGCTTTAAGACCGAATCCGATCCGGCACCCACGGTGACCGGTGTGATGCCTTCAGATGATGCCACCGGTGTTGACCCTGACGCAAACCTGACAGTATCTTTCAGCGAACCAGTCGATGTGGCTGACGGTTGGTACACGATTGCCTGTGCAACCAGCGGGCAGCATGCGGCTGTGGTTACCGGTGGACCTTCCAGCTACACCCTGGATTCGGTGGATGATTTCCTGCGCGGTGAGAACTGCACGGTAACGCTGGAAAGCACCTTGATCTCGGATCAGGATACGGATGACCCCTGGGATGAGATGATGACGGATTTTTTCTGGAGTTTCACCACGTTGCTTCCTGATCCCGCACCCCTGGTGATCAGTAACCTGCCCCTGGATGATGCCATCAATGTTGCATTGGACACTTCCATCTCAGTCACCTTCAGTGAAGCGGTGAACCTGGATCCGGGCTGGTTTACAATATCCTGCGCCGGTTCCGGCATGCATGCCGGCATTTATGAAGGGGATATCACCCAAACCTGCTTCCAGATCCTTCCGGAAAGCGATTTCCAGCTGGATGAGACCTGCACGGTGACCATCCGGGATGAGGCGGTGCACGACCTGGATGTGGATGACCCACCGGATGCCATGGGCTCGGATCACGTCTGGATATTCAATACCGCTGAGCCGTCTTTCTATATCTTTCTCAGTTTGATTCTGTCGCCCCATTAATCTCAGAGAAGCTTTACCATTACCAAATCTTCATGCACCAGGAGATATGAAACGCTCCTTGATATTTCAAGGAGCGTTTTACGAAAGTGTTTGGGATAGTAAAACCCCAAATTAGCGATTATTTAAAGATCATTGGCAGTATGAGTATGTTGGTTGTGAGTATGTCATCAGGGATCACAACATGGTGGTTGTGGTTACGGACTCTGATACGCGCACCAGAACCATCTTCGGATACCAAACCAGTTACCTGAATCCTGCTTAATCCCTGGATATCTGAGAAAGTACCATTGTAGCCATCCAGGAAGATGCGCATCGGGCCGCTGCGCGCGCTCAAAAAACAATTCCAAGACAAGCACCATCGACCAGTTCTTCATGATGGATCTCATACATCATGATATTCTGCCAACTGGGGAACACAATAATCGGGGAAGTGAACCCCCCGACTCTATCGGTTGGCTAAATTATTCAATAATTGCCAGGCATTATGGTTATGCCTGGCAATTGTAATATGGTTAAACCCGGGTTACTGCTTCCCGATGATTGGCATCCAATACTGGTATGCGCCTAATTTTAATCCAACCACAACCGGATCATGGTCAGAAGAGCGATACATGTGAGGGAGGTACAAATCGGGCGAATAGCTACCCCCCTTGTACTCCGTGTTGTAGTCGATGAAGGATATCTCATCAGCATTGATGTGGAAGAAGTCCACACCTGACAACTGAAAAGTCATATTTGCTGTCGAAAGGAAATGATCGAGATATCCGGCCGTGCCGTCATAGACATAGGAATAACGCTCCTCTTCAGGCACAAAAGCTGCGATCTGATTGATTAAACCGCCATCCACCAAAGTCTGGATCGGATCCTCGTCACCATAGGCATTCAGGTCACCGATCACCATCACATCCGGATCGAGTGGCGCCAGGGTGGTGTCAATGAAATCGAGCATCGCTTCAGCCTGCAAGACGCGTCTGGCATTCCAGCAACCCTGCCCATCGCCCTGATCTTCATCCAGACTGCCATCATCCGGGCAGGACCCCTTCGATTTGAAATGGTTGGCAACCACCACGAACTGTTCACCGGTGGCGATTTCCTCGAACTCCTGGGCGAAGGGCGAACGGTCAAAGATGGTGTCATCCACGCTCAGTGAGTCGCCCACCAAACTGACGGTATCAGTCTTGTAGATCAAGCCCACCTGGATGTAATCACTTGCAGTATCAGTCAATATATCAAAGTGACCAAGGACCGGGTCGGGTACAACAGCGTATGTGGCAGAGCCAGCCAGGTAAGTGTTCAAGGCTGTCACGAGCGCCTGTGGAGCAGCAGCCGTATCCCAAGATTCCAGTTCCAACAAGCCATACACATCCGCATCCATGGCAGCCAGGGCGGCTACCAGCTTATCCTGCTGGCGGGTGAATTCGGCGGCACTATCCGCACCACGGGGTGTATTGGTCCCGTCATACGGGGGCGTAGTTCGATAGGGCGCCATGTCCAACGTGGTGAAGTAGTTCAGTGTGTTAAATCCAACCACCTTGAGCGTGCCACCCACATCGGATGGTGTGGTGGGGCGGGGATTCTCCCGCGTGAAGGATGGCACCATGTTGGGTTGCAGGCGGTAATAGTTATACGGGAAAGCCACTCCGGAGTAACTATTGATGGCACCCTGGTCAATGATGCCGGTCACGCCCCCGGTAATGGTATCTCCGGCACGCATGAAGTCATCCACTCCATAGTAGGCAGTGGGGTTAACATTCTGTCTGGTATTGGCGTCATCCAGGATAATCATGCGGGTGTACTCATACAGACTGCCGACGTCCTTACCCAGGTTGTGCATCTGGGCAATACGCCCGCCGGCGCCCAATGTGACTTGCCCATAACGCGCTTGGAAGTAATTCTGCTGGACGGTGAGTGTCTCCGGTATGGAGACCAGCATGCCCTCGTAGGGTTCCAAAGTGAAAGACTCATCGGCAATGTCCGGTAGATCGACAACCACCGCCGAGGGCAGTGCATTACCGGTACTGCAGACTTCGATCAAGCTTGCTGAACCAATCTCAGTAAGGTTCTGGTATTCGGTCACAGTCCCCTGAATACGCAAAATGTCACCCAGGCTTGCGGGTATCGTATTGTCGTAGATCATGATACCCTCAGAGGTCAGGGGATCGGCATCCTCATTGGTTGTTAATGATTGAATGTAAAAGCCATTCATTCCGGGTGATGAACCTTGCAGATCAGCGGTAACTATGCCTTCAACTACGACTACAGACCCAAGCAATGGGCTGGTAGTGCCACTGCCTTGAACTCCGGAGATGGGTGTATGGGGAGCGCCACAAAACGTTGTGGTGAAGCTCCATGAATAATCTTCGGCCATCTGATCATATGGTTCAATCGTATCCTGGTCAGTAATCAATGTGCTTTCGAGAGTGACCGTGCAGGTTTCACCGGCAAAGTTGATATCCGGGTTAAGTGTGAAGGTGGTGGGGCCACCGCTGACAACCGCAGTATGTGTTCCGGAGTTGACGCAGGTGATATCATACCAGCTGTCTGCCACATCCACCGGCTCATTGAAGGTGACTGTCAGGTTTGCATCCAAAGCCACACCGGTGGCAGCATTCAATGGGCTGACAGCGCTTACAGCAGGCGCGCCGTCAAGTAGCACCGGCAGGGTGATGGAATCCAGCACCACCAGGTTGGAGAAACTATCCTTTGAGATGATTGATTCGATGGTGACGGTGGTATCGACTGCCACCCCGCCGGTGTCGAGGGTGATCTCATAGAACTCCCAATATCCGCCGTAGCCAGCGTCGAAATTAGCCGGAGTTCCTCCCACCAAGTCGGTGACCCAGAAAGTCTGGCCGGGGATGACGACGTTGTCGGCATACAGGTAGGGTCCGCCGGATTTTGTGGTGATATAAATGGTGACGGTCGTCCCGGCTGGAAGAGGGGCGGCCAGGGTCATGCGCGAATTGATCTGGTAGGGCAGGTCGACGATGACCTGCGGAATGACGGGTGGGAAGGTGGCGGTCAGGGCGGCCAGCGTCCCGGAAAGGGTGGTGTTGGCTTGAACGTAAGCCAGGTCGGCGTCTTCATACACCGGCAGGCTGATGTCATCCAGGACGACCGGCGTGATGAAATCATCCTTGGAAATGATCGATTCGATCAATACATCTGTGCCGATCAGCAACGGATCCCCGCTGCCACCGGTCACCGTGACGTGATAGACCTCAACCCGGCCGTCATAACTGTCATCGAATAGAGCCGGGTCCGGCTCCGGATCGAACAACTCGGTGATCCAGAAGGTGGTGCCTGGCACCGGCACATCCGTGACATAGGGGGTTTCCGGGCTGCCATTGACCGAGATGGTGATGGTGATGGTGGCGCCGGCCGGCAGGGCCTCCGTCAGGGTCATACGGGAATTGATGTGGTAGTCCAGGTCGGCCAGGATGGGCGGGATGACATCCGGGAAGGTGGCCGTGATCTCAGCCAGCGTCGCGCCCGTGATGGTGGTGTTGACCTGGGCGTAAGCCAGGGCAGCATCTTCATCCGCGTCAATGTGCACCGGCAGGCTGATCGAATCCAGGATGACTTCACTCACAAAGCCATCCTTGGAGATGATGGATTCAATCGTCACGGTCGTGTCGATGTCGAAGGCGTTGGTACCCGGGCCGGTGACGGTGATGTTGTAAGTCTCCCAATGTCCACCGTAGCCGGCGTCGAAATCGGCCGGGGTTCCTCCCACCAGGTCGGTAATCCAAAAGGTCTGGCCGGGGATGACGGCATTCTCGGCATACAGGAAGGGACCGCCGGATTCTGTGGTGACATAGATGGTGACAGTCGTGCCAGCCGGCAGCTCTTCTGCCAGGGTCATGCGCGAGTTGATCTGATAGGGCAGGTCGACAATCACCTGCGGGATGGTCGCCGGGAAGGTGGCAGTCAGCAGGTCGAGCGATGTGCCCGTAAGGTCAGTATTCTCTTGTACGTAAATCAGGGCATCGGCTTCGCCGGCTGCCACGGTGGTAAAGCTCCAGCTGTAGACATCCGCCATTGTGTCTGGCGGGTCGATCACATCGTCATCATGCACCGCGGTGGGCGTAAGCGTCACCGTGCAGGACTCTTCGGTTTCAAATGGCTCGCTGGGCGTTAGTACGATCAAAGGATCGCCGCTCTCGTCCACAGCATAGTCATGGTTGCCGCTGTTGGTGCAGGCGATGGTGGCAAAGCCGCTATCCAAAGTGACCGCCTCGCTGAAGGTGATCTCGATGTTGGCATCCAGGGCGATATCGCTTGCATCAATGCCGGGGGTGTGATCGGTCACCTCAGGCGCATCATCCCCCTGTGTTACGGTGAATGTTGCTGGGCAGCCATCCCAGGGAGCGTATGTACCATAGGGATCATTACTTGTTGACCAATTCGCACGGTTGTTGATCAACGCCAGCAACTCCTCTTTTGTCCCACTCGATCCCATCGCACAGTTATAATGCGCATTATCCGTTTCGGTTACGGATTGGAAAAGCCCTACTGCGGTAGTTCCCTCGATTAAACCGGTGGGAAGAGCAGATGTATTGGCGCTGGTTGCATCTGATTGCCAACCGTTCGTGGGAGTTGTGCCATCTCCGTTGACTGCATGTAGCAAAGTTGGTGTCGATGCATCACCTTGGAAAACAATGATCTGATCTCCGGCTGTTGAAAAAGCAAGACTTCCGCCGAATCCGGTAGAATCGATTGACCATGGGGTGGTATTAAAAGTCGCTGCTTTCGTGACCACTGTTCCAGCAGGTATTCCACCAGAAGGAACGGTGTAGCTGACAGCCCCTTCCGTGGTCCGGAAGGACCCTGATGCGTACCATCCGTTATCGGTAAAACGGATTACCTCTCCCTCTGCCAGATTCTCGAGTGCTAGAAAGGTGATCGTATCAGGGTCATCTGTATCAAAACCAATTACGACCACTCCACCAAGGTTAACCGCCTCTGGTAGGGCGTTTGAAGGCATAGGCGGGCTAGCCGTGAATACCAGCCCCAAGGCTATAGTGATTGCTAATAACACATTGAAAAAACGGAATTTTGTCGTCATGCGTAACTTCCTCCTAAGATAATGAAATTGTGATACTTGCCATCCTGCCTGCCTTGAGCTGGTTCCATTCCGCCTGGAGTGTTCTGAAAGCTGAATTTGCCGGGTTGATGAACGCTGTGATACAGGCTTGATTGCGTTCCATATCGGCCTTTTTGTATCAAAACATTAGCCCGCTGGAAATCATACGGGCTAATCATCACTGATATAAAAATGAGACGGAATTTGGTGATATTGCACAGTTCCACGAATGAAAAGTTGTGCATAAATCGTTGTTTTAATTCTTACATACTTTTGGGATGTCACACATTTCCTCCGTTTGTGTGTTAGATAAAAGGGCCAACCTCTCTGCAGGTTTTACTTGAGATTTTATTGTAAACGATAATCTGCATATTTTCAATATCCCGTTATAGTTCATATAGAATGTTACTGAAGTAGTATCGTTAGCTCAAAAGAAAATGTTACCGGAGCTGATGGTTTCGGCAACAAAATCAATGACAATGGATGAGAGACGGTAATATTTATCTGCGATGTGGAACAAATATCGGAGCAATGATTAATTTGGTCAACGGATATAGTCGGGATATTCATTTCCCCGACTATTGTATTCCTCAGGCGGCAGCATATAATGAGTTATGAGATCCACCATGAAGAACTGGTCGATGGTGATTATCTTGGGGTTGTTTTTTTTGAGCGCGTGCAGCGGTCCGGCACCAGACAGCGAACCGGCTGTGCCGCTGCCGGTTGTTAATCTTGCAACAGAACCACCTGCCGTGATGCCTCCCACAACCACCCCTCTTGAAAATGGAGGGCTCACACTTCAATCTGGTGGACTGACTTTTACGATCCTCTCACCGGCGGATGGCGCGACAGTGACGGCTTCACCGGTCGAGTTGGTTGTTGATTCCAACGTGGAAACCGTATTCACGATCAACGGGAGCCTTTATGTTCTGGCTGCCGGGGTTGAAAGCACCTTCCTGGTGAGCCTGGCAGAGGGCTACAACGACATCGAACTGATCGCCAGCGATTACGAAGGCAGCCAGGTGGAAGCGATACTGACAGTTATATATGAGAAGTAGGAGATGGACAATGAAAAAACGGATGCTTGTTCCTGGTTTGATTCTGGTGGTTGGTCTTTTCGTGGTGACGACATCACAGGTGTTTGGCAGCGCTTATGCTGCCAATGATGGCGCGCTTTCAGCCGGTGAACTGCCGGGTGTGAAACCAACCCAAAAAATGAATGATCACATCCCTGGGCCACCCGATAAGAACAAAGACAAGGGGAAGCCGGTAAATATCAAAGGAACCATCTCCAGCGCCGATGCAGCCAGTTTGACGATAAACCTGGATGATGGATCATCGGTGACGGTCATGATCAGCGCCGACACGCGCATCTCGATCCCGGGGACGGGGGGCGCAGGCGGGGCAGGCAGCCTCCTGCCGGGTTTGCAGGTGGGTGTCCAGGCAGTGGAAAAGGATGGTGTCTTGACAGCGCGATCCATCCATGTCATACCGGGCAAACCCGTCCAATCGCATAATATCGGGCTGGTAACCGATTACCAGCCGGATGTCAGCATCAGCATTGCGGCCAGGGATGGTCAAACCTATACATTTCTGCTTTCCCCTGATATCAAGATCCTCCCGGCGGAACATCTCAGCCTCCTGGTGGCCGGGGCATATGTTACCGTGATATCGCCGCGCGATGTCACGACAACAGATAACATTGCAACCGGGATCGTCATACACCCGGCTGTACCACCTGGGCAGAAGATCACCCCTCAACCCACGCTTCAGGCAACACCATAAGTCTGGGTATAAACATTTCCAACTTACATGCCAGGCGTTATAATAGCGCCTGGCATTTTTATTTGGAGATCCGTATGACCACAAAGAAGGAAGTCGATCAATTTCTGGCATTGAAGAAAATTGCCGTGGTGGGTGTTTCCCGCAGCAAGGCAAAATTCGGCAACATGGCTTACAACGATTTGAAATCCAAGGGTTACACTGTTTATCCGGTGAACCCAAGGATGAATGAACATGAGGGTGTGAAGTGCTATCCATCCCTCAAGGCGCTGCCCAGGGGAGTGGAAGGTGCCCTGCTGGTGATCCACCCGGTGGATTCCGAGAATGTGGTTAAAGACGCCAGGGCGGCTGGCATCCAGCATGTCTGGTTCCAACAGGGAGCCGAGTCGAAAGCAGCGGTTGAATATTGCAAGCAGAACGGCATGAGTGCCATCACCGGTGAGTGCATCATGATGTTCATCCCCAATACCGCCTCCTTCCACAGATACCACCGCTTTGTGCGGGGAATTTTTGGCGGCAATCCCAGGTAAACCTGGCTGGATGAATCAATCAACGCTTTCCTGTGCAATGATATTGGAAAGCGTTTTTTATCAAGGGCATGCGCATGAATGAAGAGACAACCCCGCTCGCATTGATCACCGGTGCCTCGTCCGGCCTGGGTGCGGCTTTTGCCCGACAGCTGGCCGCGCGCGGTTGTGACCTGATC
>JAFGXF010000045.1 GCA_016936755.1 Anaerolineaceae bacterium
TGATAAAGTGGTCCTGGTGACTGGTGGAACCGGGTCATTTGGCAGAAAATTTGTGGAAGTGATGTTGAAGGAAGTTCACCCGGCGAAAATCATTGTTTACAGCCGTGATGAGTTAAAACAACATGAGATGCAAGGCGAGGGTTTCACCGACGACACGCTTCGTTATTTTATTGGCGACATACGTGATCTGCAACGTTTACGAAGAGCTTTCAATGGGGTAGATATTGTCATCCATGCAGCTGCCCTCAAGCAGGTGCCAGCCTGTGAATATAACCCGATGGAAGCCATTAAAACCAATATTCTGGGTAGCTCCAATGTGATCGAGGCGGCCATGGATGCCGGAGTTGAGAAAGTTATGGCCCTCAGCACGGATAAGGCAGTCAGCCCGGTCAATCTCTATGGCGCAACCAAATTGGCTGCAGAAAAACTACTGGTTCAAAGCAATGCCTATGCGGCTGGAACAGCAACACGTTTTAGTTGTGTTCGTTATGGTAATGTGGTGGGTAGCCGTGGCAGTGTAGTCCCGGTTTTTTTCCGCCAACGTCAATCAGGGGAGATCACAATCACAGATGAGCGAATGACCCGGTTCTGGATTTCGTTAGAGCAGGGAGTCCGTTTTGTGATGCGATGCACCGAGCAAATGTGCGGGGGAGAGGTTTTTGTACCGAAAATACCTTCCATGCGGGTCGTGGATCTGGCAAAAGCAGTTGCTCCGGAAGCCAAAGTAAATGTTATCGGTATCCGACCAGGAGAAAAATTACATGAAGTGCTGATCTCGGAGGATGAAGCACGGACAACGGTTGAAATGAACGACATGTATGTAGTACAACCTGCTGAAGCGCTCTGGTTTGGACAGGAGTGGCGCAATCGTGGCAAACCCATTGCGGATGATTTTCGATATGCTTCAAATACGAATGACGATTGGTTGAGTATCGATCAGATTAAAGAGATGATATCACCACATGGCGAAATCCTCGCACAGGGTATTGTGTAATGAAAAAAATCCTGATCACCGGCGCGAGTGGGTTGCTTGGGATCAATTTCGCTTTAACTGCGCAATCACTCGGGTATGAGATAGCGGGCGTTACATTAGAAAGCGATATTGGCAGGACCCCATTTGAGTTGTCCTGTATGGATCTAACCCTACCGGGATCCATACAGAAACAGATCGAAGACCAGAAGCCGCAGGTGATCATTAATTGTGTGGCGTTGACCAATGTGGATCAATGCGAGAAAAGCCCTGAAGCGGCTGAGCGAGTCAATGCGGCCCTGCCTGGTGAACTTGCATACGAAACCGCACGTCGAAATATCAAATTGGTACAGATATCCACAGACGCCGTTTTTAATGGGAAGTGTGGCGGTTATGTAGAAGAGGACCCCGTTTCTCCAACGAATGTGTATGCTGCCACAAAACTGGCTGGGGAAAAAGCGGTTATGGCTGAGGATTCAGAAGCACTTGTATGTCGGGTAGTCTTCTATGGATGGAGTATTTCCGGGACTAGAAGTCTGGCAGAATGGTTTTTTAATAAGCTGTCGACTGGAGAAGCAACCCGAGGTTTTTCTGACGTTATTTTTAGTCCACTGCTGGCAACCGATTTGGCTGCGATTATATTAAAACTGGTTGAACATGATGAGTCAGGGTTATTCCATGTGGTTAATCCACAAAGTATCAGTAAATATGATTTTGGACAGATCCTGGCACGCCAGTTTGGATTTGATCATTCATTGATTTCACCCGCCAGTATTATGGACGCAGGTTTGATTGCAACACGATCGCCCAATTTGAATCTAAAACCCGACAAATTACTATCCACCCTCGGGGAAGATTTGCCGGATCAGAAAACTGAAATGAGCCGTTTCCATCAGCAATACGTGGATGGATACCCATCATTATTAAAAAGCTTCAATATGAAGTGATATATCGACAATCTGGATATTTGAAGATAATGGAGGTGGCAAATGGAAACAAAAGTGACTGAAGCAATAAACAGGTCGCAAAATAGGAAAATGCGTTGGGTAACAGTCTTGCTTATTCTGGTATTGAGTGTAATTTCTTGTACCCTGCCCACGGGATTGATCCCAACCACTGCACCACCGATGGGTGTCGTAGAAACCATAGATGAAATACAAACAGTGGAATCGACGAGTACGGTCACTTTGGAACCGCAACCGTCTTCCACGCCATCTTCAACATATACTCCACAACCTACAGCTACCATCGCAAATCCAACTCCGATGGAGATTATGCCAGTTATCCCGAATCTGGCCCCCTCCCAACAGGCTTCTTTGTCACCTGTCATTTCACCAGACACATTGATCTCCCTGACAGTGATCACAACACTGCAAGCACATGATAATCGGACAGCCAGCGTGGCATTTTCGACCAATGATCTTATACTCGCAACCGGCGCGTATGATAAAGATGCCAAGGCTTGGTCCACAACCAACTGGACACGTGCTTTTCGTTTCAGAGGGCATCAGTATACTGTATTTCAGGTGGCGATTTCGCCCGACAGCACACGATTGGCCAGTGCTTCAAACGATGGTTCAGTTAAAATCTGGAGTCTGACCAATGGTAAATTACTCAAAACGATCACTGGATTTGATGCGCCGGTCCATAGTGTGGCATTCAACCCCGTAGGGAGTTTACTGGCTGCAGGGGCCGGGGATGGGCTCATTCACATATTTGACACAGCCTCATGGGTTCGCGTTCGACAATTATCTGACCATTACCAGACAGTTACAGGCCTTTCATTCTCAAACGATGGCATTCTATTAGCCTCGGTAGCTAATGATGGTATGTTGGTCATTTGGCAAATGCCAGATGGGGCCTTGTTGCGGCGGATTGAGGTGGATAACACCGCCGCTCATGCGGTTGATTTCTCACCAGATGCAAAAACAGTCGTCGTTGCGTATGGCGACACTCAGGTGCGCATATGGGATGTGGTCAGCGGGCAGTTGCTTCATCAATTAAGTGGACATGAAAAAACTGTCCCGGCTGTGGTGTATTCACCTGATGGCTCGTTGATCGTGAGTGGATCGATGGATAAAACGATTCGATTTTATCGGGCGGCGGATGGAGTGTATCTGGGAACATATGATGATATTCAATATGGTGTGCTATCCCTGGCATTTTCATATACACAGGACAAACTGGCTATCGGCTATTTTAATGGCTCTGTTGTAGTACTTGGATTGTCTGGTTATTGAGGTGACAAATGGAGATTAAAATCGGTTCCAATCTGATTGGGAATGAGCACCCCACTTACTTCATCGCGGATATTTCTGCCAACCATGATGGGGATATGGAGCGGGCTAAAATACTCATTCACCAGGCAAAAGAGGCCGGCGCTGATGCAGCCAAATTCCAAAACTTTCGTGCGCCAAAGATTGTTTCGGATTATGGATTTAAGTCATTGGGCGACCAGGTCTCACACCAGGCAACCTGGAAAAAATCAGTTTTTGAGGTCTACCAGGATGCATCGCTTCCTTTCGATTGGACCCCAACATTGGTAGAAGAATGCGCCGATGCAGGCATCGATTATTTCTCGTCACCGTATGATTTTGAGGCCGTCGATATGCTTGATCCATATGTTCCGGCTCATAAGATAGGGTCAGGAGATATTACTTGGAGTGAGATGTTGGAGCATATTGCGCGTAAAGACAAACCGATCATACTGTCTACAGGCGCTTCTGATATCGGCGATGTTCAACGTGCAGTCCATGCCATTTTACCGATTAATAAGCAGTTGGTGCTTTTACAATGCAACACCAATTACACTGCCAGCCTCGAAAATTATGATCATATTCATCTGAATGTGCTGAAGACCTATCGACTAATGTTTCCAGATGTGGTGATTGGCCTGTCAGACCATACCAGTGGCCATGCCACAGTTTTGGGCGCCGTGACACTAGGGGCTCGCGTCATCGAGAAGCATTTTACGGATGACACGAATAGAATAGGGCCCGACCATCCTTTCTCCATGACACCCAAAACCTGGCGGGATATGGTGGATCGGACGCGGGAATTGGAAAGATCCATGGGTTCAGCTGAAAAGATTATTGCCGGTAATGAAGTTCAGACGGCAGTGGTTCAACGTCGCTGCTTAAGAGCTGCGCGGGATATTAAAGCGGGGGAGAGAATCACACGTGAAATGATCGATGTCTTGCGACCAGCCACGCCGGGAGCGATTCTACCGTTCGAGGTTCCATTGGTCATTGGCAAACGCGTGTTGGTCGACCTGCAATATGGGCAAGAGTTGCGTTGGATTCAAATTGGAGAGTAGTGCGGGTACTTTATTTTCAAAGGGATGATACAGTACACGATCGCCGATTTCTGGATGTATTGAGCAGAATGCCGGTGGAAATATTCGCGTTGCGTCTTGAGAATGACACAACGCGGACAAATGATTGGCATCCACCCCATAATATTAAATATGTTTCCTTTACGAAGAATGATAAATTCCGATGGAGAAACGAAGCAACGGTGGTTAGTGACCTGCAAAGAATTTTCCGTGAGATCAAACCCGATGTCGTCCATGCTGGACCGGTGGATCTTTGTGGTTTCTTGGCCGCGCGGGCAGGTATGCAGCCTTTAATATCCATGTCTTGGGGATATGACTTGCTTGTCAACGCCGTCAGGAGTATGAAGGCCCGCTGGCGAGTTCAATACGCACTCAAACAGACAAGAGTGTTATTGACAGATTGTCAAACGGTCAGTGATAAGGCTGTCACATTAGGATATGCCACTGATCCTATCGTGACCTTTCCCTGGGGGGTTGATTTACAGGTTTTTCACCCATCGACTGACAGAAAAATTCACCAGACATCTTATGATCCTGACCATATTGTTCTACTATCCACCCGCAGTATGGAGCAACAATATGGGTGTGATGTTATTACAGAATCATTCATCCATTTGGCCAGAAATGATAAACGATTGCAACTGATCATGCTGGGTGACGGTTCACAGCGACAAAAAATAATTCAAAAAATCTCTTTGGCTGGCATGGCAAAGAGAGTGAGATTTGTTGGTACGGTGCCTGAATTTGAGATGCCGTCATATTTCCATGCCTGCGATTTATATATCAGCGCATCGCATAGCGATGGAAGTTCGGTATCGCTCTTACAGGCGATGGCTTGTGGACTACCACCCCTGGTTTCCGACATTCCGGGAAACCGTGAGTGGGTCAGCGCAGGTGAAAACGGCTGGTTGTTTGTTGATGGGGATTCTGACAGTCTCGCAAATAAAATATTAGAAGCAGCTAATTCGCCGAAGCTTCGGAAGTTGTATGGTGCAGCTTCACGAAAGATAGTTGAGACCAGGGCAGACTGGGGCCATAATAGTGCCAGGCTGATGGACGCTTATCGTATGGCAATCGATCGCAGAGTGGTGAACGGATAAAGATATGCAGAACGATAACAGTGGAACAATTGCTATTGTTCAGGGGCGTATGTCTTCCAGCCGTTTACCGGGCAAGATACTGATGGATATCGGCGGCCAACCCATGTTGATGCGTGTGGTTAACCGCGTCAGGCGTGCACAAACCGTAAACCAGGTCGTTGTGGCGACGACCGAGGATTCGAGTGACAATCCAGTGGAAACCCTTTGTCATAACAGGGGTGTCCCAATCTTCAGAGGCAGTCTGTATGACGTCCTAGATCGGTTTTATCAGGCAGCTATATTATTTCAGGCAACCAGTGTTGTTCGTGTAACCGCAGATTGCCCATTGATTGATCCTGTGGAAATCGATCATGTGGTGCATGCCTTTCATGAGCAGGATGTGGATATTGCTGCCAATCGATTGCCGCCACCCTGGAGGCGAACATACCCGATTGGGTTGGATGTCGAAGTATGTAAAATTGAAGCACTTGAACGTGCCTGGTGTGAAGCTAAAAGTCCCCATGAACGGGAGCATGTAATGCCTTACCTTTATGAGGAAACCGGCAGATTTAAGGTCCTGGTAATCGATCACCCAATAGATTATGGTAACTTACGATGGACGGTTGATACCCCCCAGGATTTGGATGTGATTAAGCTGATCTATCAACATTTTTCATATTGTGATGATTTTTCATGGTTGGAGGTAATAGACTTATATCGGCGTCAACCGGAGTTGGCCAGTATGAACCAACAGATTCAACACAATCCATATAATTCCATTGATCCACGCATGAAAGGCGGGGATGCATGACTCCTTTGGTAACAATTTTTTCAACCCCCAAACCTTTCATTAATGCACAAATAACCAGGATTCAAAACAATGCATTCAACTCCTGGATCCGCCTTGGGCCGGAGGCTGATGTCTTGTTAGTTGGCCAGGAAGAAGGTGTTGAGGAGGCTGCGAGGAAAGCGGGAATCCGTTTGATCAAGAAGGTTGAGCGTAACGCACAAGGAACACCGTTGATCATGTCCATCTTTCAAGCAGCTCGCGACAATTCATCCAGTCCTTTACTGGCTTATGTAAATGCAGATATTATTTTGGAACCAAAATTTCTCGAGGTGGCACGGCAGGTCAAGAGTCAGGCAGCGACATTTTTAGTCGTTGGCCGACGTTGGGATCTGGACATTCAACATGAACTGGATTTCTCAGAGGGCTGGGTTGATCGCTTGAAATGCATGGTTGACAAGAATGCACGGCTTCACCCGACCGGTGGAAGTGATTATTTTATCTTTCCACGCTCATGTTTCCAGCGAATTCCAGCGCTTGTTATTGGCAGAGCCGGCTGGGATAACTGGATGATCTATAATGCGAGAATCTGCAACTGGCCGGTTGTGGATGCGACGCTGACATATCAGGTGGTTCATCAACAACATGATTATGCACATCTCCCGGAAGGTAAACCGCACTACCGCCTGCCTGAATCGGATGAAAACATTCGACAGGCGGGTGGAAGACATGCAATTTATACCCTGGTGGATGCCAATTGGTTGTTGAAAGAGGGGCGATTATTCAAAGCCCCGTTGACATTGAAAAGGCTTTGGAGAGAGATTGAAATATTCCCCGCTACCACCTTGAAAAGGCCTTGGCTGGCGGAGCTTGCGTACTATACCTTGCACCCGCTGCGGGCGTATTGGGAACTAAGAGTTAGGTTGAGTAAAATAAGAAAGGGAAGAAGTTAGAGGTGGAGTGCTTGTGGTAAACTAAACCGCTTAATTTCTGGAACCTTGGTAATAAGATGAGAGTTGGACAAAACCCGGCAAAATTTGTAAAGGATGTAAAAAAGGCTGAGCGTATTACAGTTGCAGTCCTTACATATGTTCCATTTCTGAGTGGATATTATAATGAGATGCTGGAGGTTATCAAGCTCTGCCTCAGTAGCCTTATTGCCAACTCCGATCTACCACATGATTTAATGGTATTTGATAATGGCTCCTGTCGTGAGGTTCAGGATTACCTGCGCGAGGTGCATAACAAAGGGCATATCCAGTACTTGCTCTTGTCGGATAAAAATCTTGGAAAAGGGGGAGCCTGGAATATACTGATGTCAGGTGCACCTGGTGAAATCATTGCATATACTGACAGTGATGCCTACTTCTATCCTGGTTGGCTTTCAAGAAGTGTGCAATTGCTTGAGACCTACCCGCGTGTTGGTATGGTGACTGCCCGGCCTTTCAGGCAGAATGAGACCTGGAACACGAAGACTGTAGCATGGGCTGAAAAAACCCGCGGGGTAAAAATTGAAAAAGGTGAGTTTATCAACTGGGAGACATTTTGGAGTTTTGTGCGCAGCCTGGGAAACACGAAGAAGCAGGCCCGAGAGTGGTTCCTCTCGAGTCAGGATATTCGCTTGACGTACAAAAATGTGCCGGCTATTGTTGGCGCCAGCCATTGGCAATTTACTGCACATAAAAAAACCCTGCAGGAGTTCCTGCCATTTGATATGACAAGACCGATGGGGCAAGTCCGGCAATTGGATGAGCGGATGAATACAGCTGGATACCTGAAGCTTATGCCAACCGAAGCCCTGGCACAGAATATGAGTAACCGTGTCCCCGAGGAATTCAGGGAATTTAATAAGACGAGTATTATATTGAAAAGCAAACCTGGCACAGGTTTGAAAATGTTAAAGGAAACACCGTTTATTAAAAAGACACTCCTGGCGATTTATGATCGTATCTTTAGGATGTATTATGAATAGGATCACGTGTGCCAAATGACACGCATAGGTCAAAATCCAGCCAAACTTGGCATTCAAGCCTATAAACCGCAGAAACTGGGAATCGCCACAATCACATATATTCCATCTCTGGAAGGTTATTTTAAAGACTCTTTTAGTATCCTCAAGTTAACTATCAAGAGTCTTGAAATAAATACGCCTGAACGTTATGACCTGCTTGTATTTGATAATGGTAGTTGTTATAAGGTACAAAAAGAACTGGTCAAGCTTCAGAATCAGGGCAAGATTCGCTGGCTGATACTTTCTGAACAAAACTTGGGAAAGATAGGTGCTCAGAATTGGGTCTTTGCTGCCATGCCAAATGAATGGATCTGTTATACAGATTCCGACGTTTTATTCAGAAAGGGATGGTTGGAAGCATCGCGGGCGATCATTTCACATTTTCCAGAAGCCGGGATGGTGGGCGCGCAACCATGTTTCTTTGATGTGTTAAAGGGTAAGGGGCAGGCACATCTATCATTACATGCTAACCCAAAATTTCAGGTAAATCTTTACACCCCTGATAAAAATGTGGTGGATGAATACTGCCGTGGAATCAATGCCAGCGTGGAACTATCGGCCAAATATCTAGCAACTCAATTGGAAATGGTCCAGGTAGTAAACGATGGCTTTCAGGCAGGGTTGGGTGCATCGCATATGCAATTCTTAATATCATCTGAACTAGCCCGGAGTGTTGTGCCGCTACCATATAAGTCTGGTTTAAATCAGGATGAAGACAGGCAGCTTGACCAACGTATTGACGAACTCGGCCGTTTGCATATCTCCACGCTGCAACCTTATGTGGTGCACATGGGTAATGTATTGGATGAGTGGGTAAGAGAACTGGCAGTCAGCGCGGGCATAGACCGCAAGCAATCAGCAAGATTAATCCATCGGGGCAGAGAACATTTGAGTCAACGCACCTATGGATTAAGCTGGCTGGCAAACCATAAATGGACGCGCAATTGGCTGGTGCGCTTCTATAACAAACTATTTCATGTGTTATCAACTCGTCAATGAGCGCGATTCATAAACCAGAACTAATCGAGAGATTAATATGCCCACACTGTGGGGAGAAGTTCCGTACGCAAAAATCGGGCAAATTAATCTGCAGTGGTTGCAGGTGGAAGCCATCTATGCTGAATGGAAAACCGGCTTTTACACCAGTTCCAGAAGGCATGCAGGCAGCACCCAGGTTTGTGCGTGGTCCCGAGCAGGGATCCCCGTGGCGATGCGCCAACTGGATTTTCCTGGAAAGAGCAGTTGATGCACTACCTCAAGACACAGTCATTTTGGATTTTGGCGCAGGGCATGGTGATTTCAACGCAATACTCAACCGACGTACAACCATCGCTTTGGATGTATTCCCCTATGATGAAATTGATGTTATATGCAATCTGGAACAAATAAACCCATTTAAGAAAAATTCTTTTGACGCGATTGTATTGATGAATGTTTTGGAACATGTCCGCCAACCGGATAAACTGCTACAGACTCTGCGGGTATTGTTAAAGCCCACTGGAATGCTGATCATAACCATCCCTTTTTTGTTGAAACTGCATCAGCTACCATATGATTTCAATCGTTTCAGCCATCACCAACTTAAAGAAATGGGTCTAAAGGCTGGTCTTGATATTCTATGCATTGAGGGATATTACGATCCCATCCTGCTTTATCAGGAAAGCACGAATAATGTGAAGAGGCATGTATTGCCAGGCTTGCCATCCCTCAAACGTAAAACTGGCCGCTTAATCCTCATGTGTGTCACTGCGATACTTTCATTATTTAAATACGTGATTGGTGATGGGCATGTGCGTGATCCGTTTTGTGAAAAAAGCCCTTATCCGATTGGTTATCATGTGATTTTTCAGCCCATGGAAAAAGGAAGCACTCGTGGATAAAAAAAGAATCTGGATCAGTGCAGACCATGGCATGGCGGTGATATATTTTCTGCAAAGCGGATTGATTTCCACGTTACTCGAGGCTGGTGTGGAAGTAGTAATACTGACTGACGATAGCCTGATCGACAAAATAAAAATCAACTTTGCCCAACATAAGGTTCGGGTTGAAGGCTTGTTGTTTAAACAAGCGCGCGAGTATGAATTGTTCCATCAAGAGCAACAATGGTGGTTGAACTTCCTCCGTCGTGTAGGCAGCTCTGCCAAAATAAATATTGCCGCTCAAAGCAGTTATATTCGCCAGGTAGCAGTTGAGGAGTCTAACAGACGGCGGATGTGGATGCCGTTGGCCTGGTTGATCATAGCCGGCATGCGGATCTCAAGGCCGATACGCAATCTTGTGCGTAAACTGCAGGCAAGATTCATACCCACTTATTATGATTCACTTTTTTCGCGTTTACCACCTGACCTGGTAATTACCGCCACTCCTGGTTGGCGTTATGACCGGTACTTGTTACGAGTATCCAATCAGAAAGGAATACCCACTGCTTCAGCAATTGTTGGTTGGGACCCACCCTCCAGTTATGGTCTCCCGGGAGCTGAGGTCGATTTCATTACCTGCTGGTCCAATAATCAGAAACAGGAGTTGGTAGATGGTTCAGATTGGAAACCGGATCGGGTGAATGTGGGTGGTGTGCCCGCATACGATGGTTATTTCGCGAAACGCTGGATCATGCCGCGAGAAGATTATTTTCGTATGCATGGGTTGGATCCAAAGCGAAAATTAATCAGTTACGCTGCCAGTTTTGTATCCTTTTCACCCAACTTTCAGAACATCCAAACACTGGCAGATTTAATAAATCAAGATGCCCTGATCAAACCCGCTCAATTATTGGTTCGTCTTCACCCAAATCATTTTTGGAATTATCCACTTTACCAACAGGAAGCTGATGCCATTCGGGAACTGGGAAAACAGTATCCTCATATTCATGTAGTGGAACCGGTACCGCTTGGTGGCGAATTGGGCTATTACTCTGGGGAGGATATGCCAGAAAAGTCTTCCATGATGGCTTATTCGGATGTATTCACGACGGTTTATTCCACCATGGTTGTTGAAGCAGCAATTCATGGCTGCCCGATTGTCAGCATATGCATCGATCAACCTGGTGGATGGAATACGCCACGTAAATATTCGCTGGCGTTATCGAAAATCGGCAATTGGCCCACGCATCAGCGCTTTCGGGCTTCTGGTGCGGGCAAGGTGGTTGTTAATAAAGAAGGCCTTTGCACTGTTATCAATCATTATCTGCAGGATGAACAAGCTGAAGCGGATCGACGCCGGCAATTTGTTATTCAAGAATGCACCTATGTGGATGGTTCAGCGGGCAAAAAGACAGCGGAATTCTTTCTAAGTATCATCGGTCAGATACCAGAGCATAGGAGTGGTTGACAGCATCATTATGACAAACGAGTCGATAAAAAGCAGAAGGGGCAAACTACTTACCCTTATTGATCGTCCATGGGTCAGTAACTTGCTTGTTGTCATATATTTCACGATGATAACCATCTTGATGACGTGGCCGTTGGCATTAAAGATGGGAGACCACCTGTTAGGGTATGTGGGTGATAATATCTATTTTGTCTGGTTGATCGATTGGTTCAAGCGCGCGTTGTTCGAGTTGCATGTTTCACCCTTTTTTGCTCCTTTTCTAAATTACCCCGAAGGATGGAGCCTGGCGTACACTGAAATCGCACCCATCATGGTGGTGATGGCTATTCCCTTTGCTCTGGTTGGGGGAGCGGCGTTTGGATACAATGCTGTCTTAATGCTCACATTTATCCTGGCAGGGATGGGAATGTACTTATGGATAAAAAGAGTGACAAACAGTAAAGCAGCTGGTTTGGTCGCCGGCACCATTTATGCTTTCGTGCCATACCATATGGCACATGCCTTGATCGGCCATTTCCACATCATGGGTGTTCAGTGGTTCCCATTCTATTTTATGGGATTATATGAAATTCTTAAAGGCCGGGAAAACAATTGGAAGGATGCTGCCCTTGCTGGTGTTTTCCTGGGCTTAATTGCCCTGACATCCATATATTACACATACATGGCATTGCTGACGACCACTTTTCTCATTATGGTTTATTTGGCTTTTTTTGATCGGCGCCAGATCGTTAACCGTAAGTTCTGGTCGAATATGGCAATTTTTATTGTCTCCGGCCTTCCATTACTTTTACTCGGTGTATTACCATTCATTAACTTATCCAGTCAGGGGTTGATGCGTGAATTTGCGATGGAATACTCGAAACAGTATTCGGCCAGTGTGACCGACTTCTTTCTTCCATCAACAGACCATTTCTTGTGGGGTGGTTGGATAGGATCTCACTTCGATCGAAGCCAATGGATCGAAGCCACGCTGTATATGGGCGTTGTCTCATCGTTTTTGGCATTGCTGGCATTCGTTGTACGTAAACAGCTGAATGATCACAAGGTATTGTGGTTGTCTATTATCGGTGGGTTATTCACTTTCATGCTGGCATTGGGGTTGAATCTGTATTGGCTAAATCAACCCGTAACCATTACGCTACCCGAATTCCTGCAATCCTTTCTGGAACGAGAAACCATACCGGCCAGGCTTCCTGGATATTACCTTTACCTGTACTTGCCATTTTATGCAAAAATGCGGGTCTGGATGCGTTTTGGGATCTATGTATTACTGTTTTTAAGCAGTATAGCAGGGCTGGGAGCGGCCTGGCTTATAAGGAATGTGGCCCGGAAATGGCGATTGGCATTAACTATTTTATTAACCACATTGGTCATTTTTGAATTCTACCCGGGACCATATGAAGCCTTTTTTTCAGTTACCGGGCGGCCGGTGGATTACTGGCTAGCAAAACAACCTGGTGCTGGAGCGGTAGCGCAGTTCCCATTTGAGCTTGAATCTGTCCAGGAATATATCTATTTCCAGGGCGTGCACCAGAAACCATATCTGGGCGGATTCTTCAATGCTTTCCCCCCCCCTCAATTTCTGGCAATCAAACCCATCATGGATACTTTTCCAGAAAGGGGCAGCATAGAACTTCTTAAGGATCTCGGGGTGGAATATGTTTTAATCGAAGGTGGATACTATGAGGATATTGGAAAGATCCTGTCTATAGCTGAAACAAACGGGCTGAAGGTCATTCAACAATTCAATGATGATTACATTCTGGTGTTTGATGAGTAAAGAATTGTATTTATTCCAACCATCCCTCAACCCAACGATTATGTACATGGGAATGGGCGACAAGGAATATTAGGATGAAAAAGCAGAAAAGTGAAGTATTGGCAATCATCCCAGCTCGCGGTGGTTCAAAAGGCATCCCTCGGAAAAATGTCCGCGACTTGGCTGGATTTCCACTGATCGGTTTTTCAATTGCGAGTGCACGTGCATCCACATTCGTGACACGAGTTATCGTAACAACGGATGATGAAGAGATTGCTGCGATAGCCCGACAACTTGACGCGGAAGTCCCTTTCATGCGGCCGCTTGATTTGGCAATGGATGATACTCGTGATTTACCGGTTTTTCAGCATGCCCTGAACTGGCTCACGGAGAACGAGAATTATCAACCGGATATCGTAGTTCACTTGAGACCCACCACCCCAACCAGGAAGCGCGGCTCCATCGATCAAGCTGTAAAGATATTTTTGGATAACCCTCACATCGACTCAGTTCGATCGGTCATTATTCCAAATGAAAATCCGTTTAAAATGTGGAAGATACTATCGGATGGTCGAATGGAACCGCTGATTTCGCATAAAGTTGTTAGCGAGGCGTATAATGCACCACGCCAGACCTTGCCAATTGCTTATTGGCACAATGGCCAGATCGATGTGGTCAGCCCAACGACCATACTCGAAAAAAAATCGATGTCAGGAGATATGATATTACCGATTGTGCTGGACCCCGCTTATTCACTCGATATTGATACTAATGAGAATTGGCAATACGCCGAATGGGTTATCCGTTCACGAAAACTGGATATGGATTACCCGGGCAAACTGCTGAGACCCTGGCCGAAAAAAGTATCCCTGGTCGTATTCGATTTTGATGGTGTTATGACAGACAACCGGGTATGGGTGGATGAGGGTGGGCATGAAATGGTCGCGGCCAACCGTTCAGACAGTTACAGTATCTCCCGGTTAAGAGCACAAAGCATCCCACTACTGGTAATTTCCACTGAAACAAATCCAGTAGTGGAAGCCCGCTGTCGCAAGATGAAAATTGATTGCATCCAAGGTGTAAAAGATAAGGCAATGGTTTTAAAGGATGTGCTGGAAAGCAAAAGAATTGCTGCACATGAGACGATATTTGTAGGTAATGATATAAATGATCTGGGTTGTTTTGAATTGGTTGGATTTGCCGTAGCGGTCGCAGATGCATTGCCAGAGGTGGTTAGTCAGGCGGATATGGTTCTGACTCATAAGGGTGGCCATGGTGCTGTGCGTGAAATTTGTGAGTTGGTTTTGGATATGCTTGCCAAGAATTAATCAAGAACAGGGTAAAATTTACTTAGGAGAGAAGGTTAATGAAAGAAGTTCAAATCGGCAAATTCACAGTCGGGGAGGGGCACCCCACCTTTATTGTGGCAGAAATTGGTATCAACCATAATGGAGATATCAACATCACCAAAGATCTCATTCGTGTTGCCAAGCATGCCGGGGTTGACGCTGTCAAGTTTCAAAAACGAACACCTGAACTGTGCGTTCCAGTTGAACAACGTGATCAAATGCGGGAAACCCCCTGGGGTTATATCTCCTATATGGAATACAGGCAAAAAGTGGAATTTGGCGGAACCGAATATCAAGAGATTGATCGGTTTTGCAGAGAAACGGGAATTACATGGTTTGCTTCTGTTTGGGATGAAGAAGCGGTAAATTTCCTGGAACCATTTTCCCCGGTTTGTTATAAAATCCCATCTGCCTCATTAACGGATCATTCTTTATTGAAGCACATTCAAAAAACAGGGAGGCCAGCGATTCTTTCCACCGGCATGTCCACCGATGAGCAAATTAGTGATGCGGTCAAAGTAATCGGAATGGACAACTTAATCATTGCCCATTCCACCAGCACCTATCCATGTGATCCTGATGAATTGAACCTGAAAATGATCCAAACATTGCGCTCACAATACCCCTGTCCGGTGGGTTATTCAGGACATGAGGTGGGTTTGATAACAACCGTGGTGGCTGTAAGTTTGGGCGCATGCATGGTGGAACGCCACATCACACTTGACCGTGCCATGTGGGGCAGTGATCAAGCAGCTTCAATTGAACCCGGAGGCCTTGAACGACTTGTTAAGTATGTGCGTGTAACCGAACAAGCACTCGGCGATGGTATTAAAAAGGTATATGATAGTGAGTTACCGCATTTAAGGAAATTGCGACGAATCCATTAAGTGAAGTGAAAAGGAGAATAGCATGATAGATTTATCAATAATTGTTAAAAGTGTTTACCCAGATATTTCAGCTGATGGCATGTTGTATCTTGATCCGGGATCTGGTAGTTTTCTTCTCCAGATTTTGATTGCGACAATAGCAGGCGCTGGCATTTTCATTGCCGCTTCTTGGCGCAAGGTGAAGGCCTTCTTCATCCGCATATTTAAAAAAGGACAGACTCCCACAAAAACAAAAAAGACTTAAGATGAGTAAAATGGAAAACGTCTCAGGATCATTTCGTGACCCCAATGGGTTTCTTTTTACCCGTGGAAAAACGCTATATCGACAGGTCAATAAAGCTTATCAGAAGCACTACAAACTTCTGATGACTTCAGGCTTGTATTCCAGGTTGGTTGATGATGGTCTGTTAGTCAAGCACGAGGAAACCAGTCAATCGCCGCTGAACCAGACATTGGCATACAAAGTAATTAAACCCGAGACAATTGGATTCATTAGTTATCCGTATGAGTGGTGTTTCAGTCAGTATAAAGATGCCGCACTATGTACTTTATCCATTATGAAGCACGCGCTTGAGTTTAATATGGTCTTAAAGGATGCCAGTGCATATAACATCCAATTTCTTAATGGCATGCCCCTGTTGATTGACACGCTTTCATTTGAAAAATATCAAGAGGGTTATCCATGGGTTGCCTACCGTCAATTCTGCCAGCATTTTCTTGCTCCTTTGGCATTAATGGCAAACACCGATATTCGGATGAGTCAGTTGATGCGAGTGTACATTGATGGTGTTCCACTCGATCTGGCAAGCTCTCTGCTTCCAGCGAAAACCAAGTTCAACCTGGGATTGCAAGCACATATTCATTTGCATGCATCTGCTCAGAAACGTTATGCGGGCAAGGATATTAAAAAAGTAGTGCAGCAACGAAAAGTTTCCAGGATGGCTTTTTCGGGTTTGGTAAACAGTTTGGAATCCACCGTGAAAAGTCTTGACTGGAAACCGGAAGGAACTGAATGGGCTGAATATTATTCAGGAACAAATTACACAGATACAGCTTTTGAGTCCAAGAAAACATTACTAGAGGACTTGATCTCGATAGCTAAACCAAAGTCCATCTGGGATCTGGGAGCGAATACCGGTATTTTTAGCCGTGTGGCTACTAGTCAGGGAATAACAACCATCTCTTTTGATGTTGATCCGGCTGCAGTGGAAATTAATTATCTCGAATCAAAAAAGGCCAAGGAAAAGCATATACTCCCACTTTTGCTGGATCTAACGAATCCAAGCCCCGCCATTGGCTGGGCAAATGAAGAACGTCTGTCCTTTAAGCAACGCGCTCCAACTAATTTGACCATGGCGCTGGCACTTATCCACCATATGGCTATTTCTAACAATGTTCCTCTTCCTTCACTGGCAGAATTCTTCAGCCGATTGTCTCGATATCTCATCATTGAGTTCGTCCCTAAAGAAGACAGCCAGGTCCAACGGCTCCTGGTCAGCCGCGAAGATATATTTCCCAATTATCACCAGGAAGGCTTTGAGGATGCATTTAAGGCATATTATCGTGTGATTAAAGCGCTGCCAATCCCAGAGACAAAACGCAGGTTGTACTTAATGGAGCGTCATTGAGGGCGACCAGAGAAAAGTCCGGTTTTTTTTTCAGGGGTAGTGTTTTTATTCGACAAATGACTGTTTCAGCGAGGCAGTCATTTAATGACCGCCGAATCCTCAAATTGGATTCAGAAATTGCCCGTATCACTTCACAAACTAATAATACCGCACCCATTGTAATCTTCAATGCTTCTACAAGAATAACCGGACTGAGCCAAAATGCTGCGTTTGCTCTTTTAACTGCATGGGCGTTGAGGTTATCAGGCCAGAGAGTGATTCAATTTATTTGTTCTCAGGGCATGAAACAATGCATATTGGGCACCAGCCGTGAGAATGTATGGCGGAATCCCCCATGCAAAAGTTGCATGGCGCAATCTCAACGCTTCTTCAGGAATAGCGAACAGGTAACATTTACCTACCATGAGGTCCTGCCTTTGAAGTCTGCAATCGAGAGTTTGAACATCCAACAACTGGCAACCTTCTCGTATGAGGGGGTGGGTCTGGGTGAAATGGTATTACCTTCAATCCGCTGGGTGCTCAGACGACATCATCTTTTTGACGACCACAATACAAAACACCTCTACCGGCAGTTCATTCTTTCTGCCTGGAGCGTGATCAAAAACTTTGAAGAATTAATAACTAGGAATAAACCCAAAGCAGTTTTGGTTTTCAATGGTATGTTCTTCCCTGAGGCAGCTGTACGTCATGTGGCATTAAAGAACAACATTCGGGTGATCACCCATGAGGCCGGCATTCAATCTTTTTCCGGATTCTTTACCGAGGGCGAAGCGACCGCGTACCCATTATCAATCCCCCATAACTATAAGTTATCAGCGGCTCAAAATAAACAGCTGGATTCTTATCTTGAAAAACGCTTTGAAGGTAAATTTTCCATGGCAGATGTTCAATTTTGGCCGCAAATGAATGATCTTGGTAGTGACCTGTTGAATGATATTCAGCGATATCAACAACTCGTAAGTATTTTTACCAATGTTATTTTTGACACCAGCCAGCCACATTCGAATACCCTTTATTCGGATATGTTCGAATGGTTAGATAGCCTGCTGCCTGTTATTAATCAGTATCCTAAAACTCTTTTTGTGATACGAGCCCACCCAGACGAAACACGTCCAGGCAAGACAAGTCAGGAAACAGTGGCCGATTGGACTAAACATCGGGAGTTACAAATCTATGAAAATGTACGGTTTATTAACCCCGAACAATACCTCAATTCTTATGAATTGATCAAAAAAGCGAAATTCGTGTTGGTTTATAATTCCACGGTTGGACTTGAAGCAGCCATTCTGGGGGTTCCCGTATTGTCGGCCGGCAGGGCGCGTTTTACACAATATCCTACCGTTACATTTCCGAAAACACGCGTTGCTTATCTAAAAAAGCTTGATGAATTCATGAAAGCGAAAAGTATAAAAAGAGTGCCATCCCAACAAACCCAGGCAAGAAGGTTTCTGTATTTCCAGCTTTTTAAGACATCACTGCCTTTCAATAAATACTTACAAGCCGATGGAATCTGGCGTGGCTTTGTTAGATTGACCAATTTCGGACCGGATCAATTAAGAGCAGAAAATTCAGAAACCATGCGGGTGCTAATTGAGGGGATAATTTCCGGCAAGCCATTCCTGGCGAGTGAATGATACAGGAACACAAATTACCCGAGTTATTAACAATAGATAGCATGCCGCCGGTTGATGGATTGGCAGTACCGGATTTCTTCTTCCTTGTGATCAAAAAACCGGCACCATTGGCTGGTATGTGTCAGCCTACATCTACCACACCATGGAACTGGCTCTTTAAAATCGGTTTGCAGCAGGTGATCTGTCTGACAGAAAGACCTCCAGCATATATTCCAGACCCACTCCAGATTGCTGGTCATTTTCCTCTCCAGGATCTTTATCATGGAAAATCACCCATCGATCATGAAGCAGAGAAGGAAAAGGTGTATCAGGCAAGTTACCTGGTAAAAGATCTGATCATCCAACAAATCGGAGTCCTGGTTCACTGCATAGGCGGAATCGGACGCACAGGCACAGTGATTGGTTGTACATTGAGAGGGCTGGGATATAATTCACCTCAGGTACTTTCCTATCTGGATCGCCTTAATCGGCTGCGTGGAACAAGGAATGGTTGGCCAGAATCGGAGTGGCAGACTGAAGTAATTCTCCAATTCCCCGTGAACCGTAGTGACCCATCCAGTGTATCAAGGTAAATCATCTATGACTGATATCGTTGCGCTTGTTCCAATGCGCCATCAATCCATGCGCGTTCCAGAGAAGAATTATCGCCTGATAGCTGGCAGGCCTTTATATACTTACATACTCGATACACTTGCTGCCTGTTCTGAAATCAGCCAGATCGTTGTGGATACGGATAGTTCGGTAATCAAGGATGGGCTGAGAACTCAATATCCACGAGTGAGGGTCATAGACAGGCCTGCGCATTTATGTGCAGATACCATACCGATGAACGAGGTTCTGTTATATGACTGTGAATTGGTTAAGGCAGACTTGTATTTACAAACCCATGCTACCAACCCATTGTTATCAACAGCCAGCCTTTCAGAAGCCATTCGATCACTATTAACGAGTCGGCAGGAGTACGATTCGTTGTTCTCGGTTACAAAACTACTTACTCGGTTATGGGATGCGTCAGGAAAGGCATTGAATCACGATCCTCAATATCTGATTCGTACCCAGGATTTGCCACCCGTTTTTGAAGAGAATTCTTGTATTTATATTTTCAATGGAAAGATCCTGGCCGAGCGAAAAAACCGCCTTGGGTACCATCCGATGATGTTTGAAATCAATGCAAATGAAGCCTGGGATATTGACACAGAATCGGATTTTGAGGTTGTGGAAAGTCTTATTCAGAATCGACGAGCCAGGACAAGTTGATATAATCGTATACCTCTATCAAAGATACCAAACATGAAAAAAGTATTATTAAGCGCCCCTTATATGATCCCAATCGCCGAAGAATTACAACCAGTATTCAATCATTATGGCATTGAAATGGTTATTGCGAATGTGAAAGAGCGACTGGATGAGGCAGCCTTGTTAGAATATGCCGGAACCATTGATGGGGCAATCTGCGGAGATGACCAATACAGTGAGAAGGTTCTGAAGGCGTTTTTACCACGCTTAAAAGTCATTTCGAAATGGGGAACCGGAATTGACTCGATTGATCAAAATTCTGCCAAGCGACTTGGCATTCAGGTGCGAAATACGCCCAATGCTTTTACAGCGCCTGTGGCAGATACAGTCATGGGTTTTATACTGTCTTTTGCACGCAACATTCCCTGGATGGACGCGGTTATCAAAGAGGGGCAGTGGGTAAAATTAATGGGAAAATCATTATCTGAGTTGACCCTGGGTGTAATCGGTGTGGGTAATATCGGCAAGGCTGTCATGCATCGCGCGCGCAGTTTTGGGATGACATTGCTCGGTAATGATATTGTCCAAATCGATCAAGCCTTTATCGATAAGAACCAGGTGTCCATGGTTTCTTTGGATGACCTGTTGATTCAGGCGGATTATGTGAGTCTGAATTGTGATCTTAATCTGACCAGCCGGAAGTTAATGAACGCAAACAGATTTGCAGTTATGAAATCGGACGCAGTATTGATTAACACTTCCCGGGGAAGCGTGGTGGATGAGCTTGCATTAATCGATGCGTTACAGACGAAAAAAATCCGGGGTGCCGCTTTGGACGTGTACGAGGATGAGCCTTTGAAAGCGGATAACCCCTTGTTAAAAATGGGGAATGTTTTACTTGGCGCTCATAATTCCAACAGCAGCCCGATGGCTTGGGATAATGTGCATTGGAATACGATACGAAATCTTTTGCAAGGCCTGGAGATTTCGTGCGATGATCTTAACCAGGTTCGACAGTCGAATGTGATATCAATTGGAGGTGTACCATGATGACCAATAAGCATCCGGTGGTCTTGATCACCGGTGCGGCTGGCGGGATTGGGAAAGCCACGGTGAATGAATTCCATGATCACGCCTGGTCTGTGGTTGGGGTGGATCGATCAGATTATGGTGAGCCTTTTCCCACGCCCGGCCTGTTCATTCGAGCAGACATATCCAATCCTTCTGATATATCTGTTATTTATAAAAAAGCCCAGGCATTCAGTGACCATCTAAATGCCGTTGTAAATAATGCGGCAGTTCAGGTATCCAAACCACTTATCGATACAACTCCTGAAGAGTGGGATATGGTCATGGCTTCAAACCTGCGTTCAGTTTTCCTGGGTGCGAAGCTTGCCCACCCATTATTAAAAGCAGCCGGTGGTGGGGCGATCGTCAATGTGTCTTCTGTACATGCTATTGCAACCTCGAAAGACATTGCGGCTTATGCGGCTTCGAAGGGTGGATTGCTTGCACTCACCCGTTCCATGGCGATTGAATTTGCTGCGGATGATATTCGTGTAAATGCCATTCTACCCGGGGCAGTGGATACGCCAATGCTACGGGCAGGTATGCAGCGAGGCCACGTGGGCGGGAAAACCGTTCTCGACCGCCTTGAGAATCTGGCAAGGAAGACGGTAAACGGTCGGGTGGGTCAGCCGACAGAAATCGCCAGTTGTATCTATTTCCTTGCAGACGAGACTCAATCATCCTTTATGACCGGACAAGCCATGATCGTGGATGGTGGTGCGACTGCTCGCTTGAGTACGGAATAATTAATGCAAAAAGAAAAAATTAAAAGAATTTTACCGACATCCATCTGGAGGGCAGGTTCCCAGGCCTACTGGTGGTGGCACAATCGTGGACGACATGTTTCTTCCAGATTGACTTCCCCGGTTTGGCGTTGTAACCGCAAGCAAATGTTGGTATACGAAAATATCCATGCTGGAAAAAGGGCATTCATAATCGGGAATGGGCCCAGTTTGAAGCACATGGATCTTGGTCTATTAAAAAACGAGATCACTTTTGGTTTAAATCGTATCTATCTTGCATTCCCTGAGATTGGATTTTCCACCACCTATTTGGTTTCTGTGAATGATCTGGTACTTGAACAGTGTGCCAAGGAGATGGCGAAACTGAATGTCCCCAAATGGATTACGTGGCGTGCACATAAGCATTTCAAACCGGATGGCAAGACTCATTTCATTGATAGTGATTATACGGGAGCAGAAGACTTCAATCATACGTGCTTATCCGGTCGTTTTTTTGAAGGTTTCACGGTAACCTACGTGGCTTTACAAATTGCCTATCTCATGGGAATACGTGAAGCCATCCTGATCGGTGTTGATCATAACTTCTCCACCAAAGGGCCTGCAAATACAGTTGTGGTTTCCACAGGAGATGACCCGAATCATTTTTCTGGAAAATATTTTGGCCGGGGTTTCAAGTGGCAATTACCCGATTTAGAGGGTTCAGAGCGGGCATACCACCTGGCCTACAATACTTATAAAGCCAATGGCCGCAGCATTCTGGATGCAACGGTGAACGGGAAATTAACGATATTTGACAAAGTGAATTTCACAACTTTATTTTCCCAGAACGGTAAGGGCAAGGCATGAGCACCTTGAAAAAGAGGTTGTCACAAGAAGGTCATTGGTTGACATCTCTGCCAGTTGTTGTATATCTGGTAAATGTTGCGCTTTTATATACCAATTTTTTACCCAATCTGAGCGATCTGAATTTATGGGATGAAGCCGTCTATATCAATTCGGGGCGATTGCTGATTGAAGGGCAGATCCAGCAGTTTGCCAGCAGTCCGCTGGTATCGTTGCTGTATGGTGTTTTTTACCTGATTGTCCAAAAAAGCCCATTCTGGATGTTGTTATCAGATGCCATTGGACGATTTGTGATTTTTACACTCTTTTATTGTGGCGCCTATCTGGTAGCCCGTGAGCTTGGAAAGTTTGCCAGCCCGCTGATCATGTTGGGATTACTTACGGTTATGCCCCTGGTTGTGGAAATGTACAATTTCCCGAGTGATCCACTGTTTGCTGCATTGTCTGCATTCACTTTCTGGCAGGTACTGCGATTTTTCAACACACATCAGATCAAGCATATATGGCTTGCGTCCTTGATCCTGGGGCTGGCTGCTGCAACCCGTAATGACGGTCTGGTATTATTACCTGTTCTGGTTGTAGCGGGGTTGATACTCTACCTGCCTGAAAGACGATGGTGGCGGGTTGTTGTGGCCAGCGTCACCCCATTTTTAATTATTGTCGGTGGATACATCCTATGTGTGGGTCTGGTTTCTGGTGATTTCAACCCGGGTATCATGGAGCGCACCTACTCAAATTTTGAGGCTGGGCATGAAGCAATTAGCAGCAACCCAGGCAATACCAATGCTACGATTCAAGCCTATGTTGAAGCGCGGCGGGTATTTGGAACTCCCGAAGAAAATGGTTACTCTGTGATTGCTGCCATCAAGCGCAATCCAGATGTGTATGTGTCACGTTTGATGGCGATTATCAGGACATTCCCAACGATTTTAAATAATGCATATGGTATCAAGTACACGGTTGTTCTGCTGCTTCTTGCTGCCAGGGGAATGATTGTATTAATCAAAAAGAAGGAAATAAAACTCCTGTTGGTGATGGGATTATGGGTAATCCCTTTGGCGATGGGATTCATTAATACAATTATCCGCCCGGGTTATTTACGCTTTCCGTTTTTCATTTTATATGCTCTTGCTGGTATTGGCCTATATGCGTTGGTAACGCATATCGATAAGTTACATGAAAAAATATGCTGGGTTTCAGTCTCCATTCTGATTTGTGTTGGCTCGCTAATCACATGGAAAACCGCCATTTTTTATGGTGTCTTCATATTTTTTCTGGGATTATTGGTTTCAATTTTCATCAATTGGCGATACCAGATGGAAAAATATCTCACTCCCATACTTTTGCTGGTATTCCTTTGTGCGGGATTAATCCTGCATGGAAATTATCCCGGACCGAAGAAATGGCAGTTTGGAGTCAACGGTGATGAGGCCGCTTCACTATTCATGTCAGAGTATCTACCCCGGGATGCCGTTGTGTTGGCTGGCACCCCGGCAGCAGTCTGGATGTCGCATCACGATTATGCAGGATTGAATTCTGCAGACCTGCCCACATTCGCTGACGATGTCGATTTTGCTCATTGGGCCTGTTTGAATTTTGATGCTATTTACATCGATCACAGCATATCACCCTATTTTTTAGAAATGATTCAAAATCGTATTGGAAAGGAATTTCAGCGTGTCTTTACTGCAGAAGAGGGGGATTACCAGGTTTTATTGACATCACTACAGGAACCGTAAACCGGAAGCCGATGCTTTCTGATTAGATATGTTAATCCTCTTGCCTGTGGTCGTTTCAACTCTCTTGTACCTGATTTGTTTTGGTTTGTTAACCAAAAGAGAATCTGCAGGAGATGCTTTACGCTCATCAGTTATCTACACCATGATGGCAGTTTGTCTATTTACCTGCCTGATGATGGAAGGATTGAGTTTATTTTCTTTCATTACCCGGCCGGTGATTATTGCCATATGGAGTGTCATTCTCGTGGCAATGGTTACCCTGACATGGCGAAAGGGATATCAACAGGCTGTATTTGTTGAATTGCGAAATTGGTGGAACAGTATCAAACTGGCACGCTATGAAAAGCCACTCAGTATATTCACCGCGTTTTACCTTGTTGTTTTATTTCTGATCGCACTTTTAGCTCCACCCAATAACAATGACTCATTACAATACCACATGGCGCGTGTCATCCACTGGATACTGAATCGCGACCTCAATTACTTTCCGGTCGCATATCTACCACAATTGTTTAATCCACCCGGTTCGGAAACATTGTTGCTGAATATGTTCCTGCTGACTGGAAATGACCGGTTGGTTAATCTATTGCAGTGGTCAATGATGGTCTGTTCAATAGCAGTTGTCTCCCTGGTTGTTAAAAAACTGGGAGCTGGTCGCCTGGGTCAATGGTTGTCGGTATTATTCCTGCTGTGTTTACCGGTTGGTATTCTTGAATCCACATCGACACAGAATGATTACGTCAGTGCTTTTTGGATCTTGTGCCTGGTTTATATGGTGGTGAAAGACCGCCAGCAGGTTTACTCCAAAATCGATGTGCTTGCCTTGGGTGTTTTGGCAGGATTGGCGATGCTGGTGAAGGTTGCTGCTTATCCATATGTGGCAGTTATTTTGATATGGGCGATATTCTCAAAATACAGACTAATAGGTATCAAACAGTCGATCATCCATTCATCTATCATTATCTCGATAATGTTGTTGCTCAACCTGCCTGGGTGGCTAAGAAGTCAACAGGCATTTGATAATCCGTTGGGCAATGCAGCTTTTATCGGCCGGCGAACGCCGAGTGTCTTAGTTCCGGCTGATTTGTTGATCAGCCCCATTCAACATCTGGCTTTGAATATTGGTACACCCTTCGATGTTGTTAACGAGAAGGTGGGGAGTGCCATTATCTCGATGTGTGAAAAGCTGGGTGGATCGAACTGCTCCACACCCGAGACCAGCGAGTGGGGTTTTCGGATCATTGGATTATCGAACCATGAAGATTCAGTTGGAAATTTATTGCACCTCTTTTTGGTATCAATGGTTGTTGTCGCATTAATATTTACTAAGAAGAAACCCCCTGAGCTGAAATATCTTGTCATCTATACATTGACAATCTTTGCGGGTTTTCTCCTTTTCAGTTGGCTGGTAACATGGGGGGCATACTGGGGACGACTTCAACTTCCGTTATTCGTTTTAACAGCGCCCATTTTTGGTGTGGTTGTCGAGAAATGGAGAAAGCCGCTTGTCTGGAATCTGACAGCTCTGCTTTTGGTATGTGGTTTACCGTGGTTATTGATGAACCGAACACGTCCTATTATCTCCCATACCCCGGATATAACGCTTGTTAAGAGCATCTTTGTTGAATCAAGGTATTCTCTTTTATTTGCCAACTACCCTGAGCTCCAAGACCAAATTGCGCATGTCACCAGTGAGGCAATTGCCAGCAATTGTTCAAAGATATCATTAAAAATTGATTCGCGAGACCCCGAGTATTACTTTATGGCATATCTGGAACCCTGGAAAAATGATATTGAGATTGAATCAGTCCCCGGCGACCCGGAATTGAATCGATATAAAGATCCAGATTTTCATGCATGTGCTCAGATCTGTTCCATCTGTGGAAATGAACCAGGTTCCAACGGATTGATCCTGGTTTATAAAGACAAGGCAATGACCTTATATCTATCACCCGAGTACTACGAGGAATATCAAGGCCGATGACTGATAAGTCAGCAGTTGTCTCAATCATAACGCCCTCATATAACCAGGCCAAATATCTGGAACAGACGATTCAATCTGTTTTATTTCAAAATTATCCAGAAATAGAGTATCTGATCGTGGATGGTGCATCTACAGATGGCAGTGTGGACATCATTCGAAAATACGAAGAAAGGATCTCTTATTGGGTAAGCGAAAAAGATCAGGGGCAGGCTGAGGCTATCAACAAGGGGTTAAAGCGCGCATCTGGCAAGTACGTTGCCTGGTTGAACTCTGATGATCTCTATTACCATCCAAGTGTGGTCACAGAAGCAGTATCCATTCTGGAAGCTGACATGCGGCTCGGGATGGTATATGCCGATGGGGTGATGGTGGATGCACATGGACGGCTGTTGGATTGGCATCGTTATCCTCAGTATGGTTTACTCGACCTCCTGTCATTCAATGTGATCCTGCAGCCCACGGTTTTTATGCGTCGATCTGTTTTGGAAAAAGTTGGATTCCTCGACCCACATTATGAGTTGGTACTGGATCATGAGTTATGGATACGGCTGGCCACATATCATCCCATACGGCATGTGAATTCCTTTTGGGCTGTCGAGCGCACACACGAACAGGCTAAAACAATTGCGAGTGCGGCCAGATTTGTAGAAGAGGCGTTTGCCTGTATCGAGTCCAAGCAAGCAAGTGGACCATTGGTCAGGACAATAAAAGATAACCAGGCAAAGATATTTTCTGGGGTGCACGTCTTTTCGGGAAAGCGTTTGATAGATGCTGGATCTTTTAACACTGCCCTGAAGCATTTCCAGTCCGCCTGGAAATATGATCCAGTGGCTGTAATAAAGATGTGGTATAAGGTGGTCCAGGCGGCAGGCGGTGCTCTTGGTTTGCGTGGATTGTTCTTTAGATACCGCGCGGCACGTCGCAGAATCCAACACAACGATAGAAGACTGTATATCGACAAGTCTGGAATTCATTGGTCTTCGGATGAAAAAAGCTAGCATACCCCGAAATACGGCTTTGACGCTGGCAGCACTGGCTTTATTCTGTATAAGTTTGCTGCTCAACTGGTCATCATTCTTTCCCACCCTGTCGGAGATCAACCCCTGGGATGAGGCAGGCTATGTTAAATCAGGCCAAGAAATGCTGAGAGGGGATATGCCAAACTTTGCCGGCAGCCCACTCACAGCTGTCTTTTATGCTGTACTTAACGTAATTTTTGGTAACTCCCCTTACTGGCTGATTTATAGTGTCGCTTCCGGCAGGCTGATTGCATACACTTTGATCTGGTTAAGCGCTTTTTATATTAGTAAGCGTCTGCATCTGTATGCCTACCCCCTGATCATGCTTTGTATGCTTCTGGCGGCTCCGTTCTTTATAAAAATGCTGCGATTTCCCAGCGACCCAATTTTCCTGGCGTTTGCTGGTTTGGCATTAGCTGAGATGATCGATTACATACAGTCGTATCAATTCAGACGACTCGTGATGGCAGGACTTTTAATCACTCTGGCTGCCGCTGCCCGGAATGATGGATTGATCATCTTTTTAGTGGCATTGGTATGGCTGTTCGTATTTGTGGTAGTCAAAAAAATCAACGGGCGCGCAATTCTGGGGTTCATTATTCCATTTATCGTATTGATTGGGGGATATGTATTGATTTATGGATTCCGCACCGGTGATTTTTCACTGGGTACAACCGAGCGTACCTATGATAATTTTGAGGCCGGACAGATCGCAGTATATAGCGGAGAAGAGGGTTTAAATGCTGCGATTGATGCCAAGCGAGAAGCCCGGCGACTGTTCGGCACCGCGGAAGAGAACGATTATTCTGTGGTGAAAGCAATTCTTCGAAACCCTCAGGCTTATCAGCAACGTTTAGACCGGGTGATCCAGGAATTGCCAACCCAGATCATTAAAGCGTATAGCGGTAAATGGGTGGTGCTGTTAACCGTTTGGGCGGCTTGGGGCTTCATCAGCCTTTACCAGAAGCGTAAGTGGGCGTTGATTAGCCTGCTCACCTTATGGTGTATGCCATTCCTTTCCGGGTTTATTATAACGATCTTCCGCACAGGACACCTGCTTTTTCCCAGCCTGGTTGTGCTTTCATTTGGATCTGTTGGTTTATATGATTTTGCTTCACGGTTTGATAAAACACACATCCGCTGGATTGGTATGGGGGTCATGGTTGTATTACTTGGAATAGGAGCCATCACGTCGGAATTGGTTGTTATCTATGCCGCTGGATTGTCTATGCTTGCCATGCTGGTGGCCTGGCTTGGATTCCGGTTCCTGCCAAAACGTTTCCAACAACCAGCGCTTCCGCTGTTGATGTTCTTGGTGGTTGGATTTATTTTGCATGGTCCTTTTACTGGTATTGCCAAGGCGTCTGTTGATCTACCACCGGAAGAACAAGCCTTGCTGACCATGGTTAAGGAGTTGCCCGTCGGAGCGCGTGTTTTAGCAGGTTCTCCAGGAGTTGTTTATGCTGCCAACATGACTTACATGGGACTATCCTCGACTGATGTTCCCATATTCTCCACGGTACAGGATTTCCAAAAGTGGTTAAACTCGCAAAACATTGAGGCGGTATATATCGATCAATCACTTACCATAGATAACTCTGCGTATTGGGTCCTGCTTCAAGAATTAGCATACTTATATAGGGTGGTCTATACTGACCCTTCGGGTATTATACAGGTATGGATATTGAGTGATCTATGAGAAAGGTTGGCAATATGCAACCGTTGGTATCGATTGTGACGCCATCACGTAACCAGGCACGTTTCCTGGAAGATACCATGAAATCAGTCATATCACAGGATTATCCTCGCATCGAATACTTGGTAATTGACGGAAATTCAAGTGATGGAAGCAGGAAGATTATCCAAAAGTATCAGAAGGAGCTGACGTACTGGGTATCGGAACCTGATCAGGGACAGACGGATGCTATAAATAAGGGATTTTCCCATGCCAGCGGAGATATACTTGCCTGGTTAAACTCGGATGACGCATACCTGCCAGGTACTGTCACCCGGGCTGTAGATTATCTCAACACTCATCCCGAGGTTGGGATGGTTTATGGAGATGCCTTGTACATAGATGAATGTGGGCGGGTGATTGGGAAGTTCCCGGCGCGCCAGACCAATTACAATCGACTACGACAGGGATTTGTTCATATTCCACAACAATCGGCTTTCTTCCGGACCGCTTTATGGAAACAGGTTGGCCCACTTGATCCGGGATTTTATTTTGCCATGGATTATGACTTGTGGGTGCGCATCTCCCGCATTTCTACGATTGCATACCATCCTGAAACCTGGTCATTATTTCGCCTTCACCCAGATGCCAAGACAATTGAAGCGGATAATCGCTGTTGGCCAGAAATGATTAGAGTGCATCGAAGGGATGGCGGGAGTTGGGTGTCACTAATAATGGCAAAGTACATGCTCAGGCGTTTTCTGGCGCCCGTGATTAATTATCGTCGCAGGCGCATGATCTCAAAAGCGGCCCGCGATAGCAAATGATGCACCTTTGACGTGCATGTTTTCATCGGCTATACTATATCCGGTGAGATAATCCAAAACTCAAGATTCAGGAGGTCAATTCATGTCAGCTGGTTCATCTTTTAAGCTTACTTACGCCACCATGTTCAATCCACCGGAGGAATTGCATACTCGTTTTTCTAACGCATTGGATAAGATCAAAGCAAACTTGGGAAAAGAACATGCCATGATCATTGATGGCAAGGATGTGCTTGCAAAGGAAAAATTCGAGGATCGATCTCCAGCCAATACCGATATCGTATTAGGAGTATTTCAAAAAGGCACAGCCGACGACGCCAATAAGGCGCTGGTCGCTGCACGCAAAGCGTTTCCCACGTGGAGTCATATGAAATGGCAGGAGCGTGTTGCGTTGGTACGACGGGCGGCTGAGATCATGGACCGGCGTATCTATGAAATCAGCGCCGTGGTCTCCATGGAAGTGGGCAAGAATCGCATGGAGGCATTGGGCGATGTGGCAGAGACGGCTGACCTTATACGCTATTCCTGTGATCGGATGGAAGCCAACGATGGCTTTATTGCCAAGATGAGCAAAGACCCGTTGGTTGGTTTTAATGCGACCAACACCTCGGTCCTGCGACCCTATGGCGTCTGGTTGGTTATCAGCCCATTTAATTTCCCATGCGCATTAACCGGTGGCCCTGCTGGCGCTGCACTTGTGACTGGCAACACGCTGGTTATGAAACCCGCCACTGATACTCCCTGGACGACCCGGTTGATCGCTGAATGTTTCCGCGAGGCAGGTCTGCCGGACGGAGTTTACAATTTCATCAGTGGGCCAGGTTCAACTCTCGGACAGGCGGCCATTGATAATCCGGAAGTGGATGGCATCACCTTTACCGGTTCATATGATGTGGGTATGAAGATCTATCGTGATTTTGGTGGAGGTAAATGGGTTCGCCCTACGATTCTGGAGCTGGGTGGCAAGAACCCTGTAATCGTCTCGAAAAAAGCCAATCTCGAAGATGCGGCAGTCGGAATCACCCGTTCAGCATTTGGTTTACAGGGACAGAAATGTTCTGCTGCCTCTCGGGTTTATATTCAGGAAGATGTCTACGATGAATTGGTGGCCAAGATCATCGACATGACCAGCAAGTTGGTCATCGGTGAACCAACTGACCGCAAGACCTACATGGGACCTGTGATTAATAAAAGTTCCTACGCGGATTATCAAAAGTTTGTTGCCGAACTGTCCAAATCGGGTCGTATCCTGACGGGTGGAAAGATCTTGACGGACGGGGAATTCGCAAAGGGCTATTTCTGTTCCCCAACAATTGTTGTCGATCTGGATATCAATCATCCCCTATGGAAAACTGAAATGTTCCTGCCGATTGTCACAATTGCGAAGGTAAAGGATATGGAAACTGCCATGGTATATGCGAATGATGTGAGTTATGGCCTGACAGCGGGCTTCTATGGCAGCCAGAAAGAGGCTGACTGGTTCTTCGATAATATTGAAGCTGGTGTGACATATGCCAATCGACCACAAGGCGCCACAACCGGTGCCTGGCCGGGTTTCCAGCCATTTGGAGGTTGGAAGGGATCAGGCTCAAGCGGCAAGAATGGCGGCGGATTGTACTACTTGCCGTTATATATGCGTGAACAAATCCACACACTGATAAAACGCGCTTAAATTTGATGCGGTCAATTTGAATGACCAAACTTACAACTTTATCCAAAGCGATTGAGGTTCATGTCCACGATGGCGATACGATTTATGCGGCTGGATTCACCCACCTTATTCCCTATGCAGCAGGGCATGAAATAATTCGCCAGAAACGCAAGGATTTGATACTGGCCAGAGCCACTCCGGATTTGATCTATGATCAAATGGTTGCTGCTGGGTGTGCCCAGAAACTCATCTTTTCATATATTGGAAATCCGGGAGTTGGCTCACTGCGCATTATTCGCTCAGAGATCGAATCTGGCCATATTGAGATTGAAGAATATTCGCATTTTTCGATGATCAGTCGATTGCAGGCTGGCGCCTCTGGTCTGCCATTCATCCCAATGAATCAGACAGCAGCTGAGGATCTGGAACATGCCAACCCTCAATACAAGCGAATCAAAGATCCCTATACAGGACAAGAAGTAGTGGTTGTGCCAGCATTGAATCCGGATGTGGCCATTGTCCATGTTCAGAGAGCTGACCAGAATGGAAATTCACAGATATGGGGTATTCTGGGTGAACAAAAAGAAGCTGCTTTTGCGGCCGACCGGGTCATCATAACCGCGGAAGAAATAGTGGATGAGGATATTATTCGCTCCGATCCTAACCGGACCCTGATACCCGGATTCATTGTCGATGCCGTATGTCAGGTTCCTTATGCGGCGCATCCATCCTACACACAAGGGTATTATGACCGGGACAATGCTTTTTACCTGGAGTGGGATAAAATCAGTGAGACCAAAGAGGGAATAAATAACTACCTGGACGAGTGGGTGTATGGTTTACCGGACCGGCAAGCATATTGGCAAAAGCTGGGTACCGAGATGCACAAGAGACTAAAAGTGAAGGATCGTTTCAGTGCACCAGTTAACTATGGAGCTTATTGATCCATGGAATATTCCTCTTCGGAGTTAATGACAGTCAACGCGGCACGTCTGTTGCGCGATGGCGACACGGTCTTTGTCGGTGTCGGTCTTCCCAACCTGGCATGCAATCTGGCCAGGCATACACATGCACCCAACTTGTTGATGATATACGAGGCTGGGGTGATTGGTGCCCGCCCGGAACGACTACCGCTTTCGATTGGTGATCCAACACTGGTCAGTGGCGCTACAGCTGTCTGCAGCATGTATGATATTTTTACACTTTACCTTCAGAGGGGAAATGTGGATGTCGGTTTTTTGGGGGGCGCGCAGATCGATCAGTTCGGAAATATCAATGCAACAGTGATTGGTGATTACCAGCATCCCAAGGTAAGACTACCCGGTTCGGGTGGCTCAATGGAAATGGCTGCATGGGCGAACCGGTGTTATATCATCACGCCCCATCAAACGCGCCGTTTCCCAAAGAAGGTCGACTTTCGCACATCGGCAGGTTTTCTCGCTTCAAGGGCAGAACGCGTGAGCAAGGGAGTACGGGGAGGTGGTCCCCAGGCTGTGGTAACGGATCTGGGGTTGATGGAACCTGATGAAAATGGCGAGTTAATATTGACTTCCCTGCACCCCGGGATAAGCGTGGATCAAGCGCGAAAAAACACCGGCTGGGAATTAAAAGTATCACCGCGGTGTAACGTAACGGAACCCCCCACTGCAAGTGAATTGCAAATATTGCGGGATGAGTTGGACCCAACAGGCATTTACATAAAGGACGGTAAGTAACCGCTCTCTTTATAAGAGGTGACATGGTGAACTCAAGAATGATGAAAGCCCCCCGCGGAAAGCATCTAACTTGTAAAACCTGGCAAACCGAAGCAGCATACCGGATGCTGCAGAATAACCTTGATCCAGAGGTGGCGGAAAAACCTGAGGACTTGGTGGTATACGGGGGGCAGGGGAAAGCCGCTCGAAACTGGGAAGCTTTGGATGCTATCTTGGAGACACTGCGGGAATTGGAAAGTGATGAAACCCTGCTGGTGCAATCAGGGAAACCAGTGGCGGTCTTTCAGACACACGAGAACGCACCGCGGGTATTAATCGCCAATTCAAACCTTGTTCCTCATTGGGCAACCCAGACTCACTTTGATGATCTGTCTGCCCGGGGGTTGATGATGTACGGGCAAATGACAGCAGGCTCCTGGATCTATATCGGTACACAGGGAATACTGCAGGGCACATTCGAAACACTGGCCGCATTGGCTGCAAAAAAAGGATGGGATTCACTTAAAGGTAAATTCGTGCTGACGGCTGGGCTTGGCGGAATGGGTGGTGCGCAACCCCTGGCAATCACGATGAATGAGGGTGTCGGTTTGATCGTGGAGGTCGATCCAGAACATGCATTACGCCGGCGCGACATCGGCTATGTGGATGTAGTGGTGGATACCCTGGACGAGGCTATGGGGCTGGTGGAAGTAGCAAAGAGAGAGGCTGAACCCAGATCAATCGGTTTGGTCGGAAATGCAGCAGATATTTACCCTGAACTGGTCATGCGTGGTGTGATACCGGATGTGGTAACCGATCAGACACCGGCACATGACGTGTTAATGTATGTGCCTGCAGGTTTAAGCGTTAAACAAGCGAATGAGTTACGCAAAGGGGATCCTGAAACATATCAGAGAAGATCATTGGATTCAATTTCACATCATGTACAAGCCATGCTTGAGTTTCAAAAGCGTGGCTCCGAAGTATTTGATTATGGAAATAATCTCAGGCAACGGGCTTATGATAATGGGATTGGTGCGGCATTCGATTTTCCCGGTTTCGTACCTGCTTACATTCGACCATTGTTCTGCCAGGGGAAGGGACCCTTCCGATGGGTGGCGTTATCTGGAGACCCGGAGGATATCTACCGCACGGATGAGGCGATCCTGAGGCTTTTCCCGGAAGATGAACATTTATCACGTTGGTTGAAAATGGCACATGAAAAAGTCCCATTTCAGGGATTACCCGCCCGCATTTGCTGGTTGGGTTACGGCGAGCGTGCCAGGGCTGGATTGGAGTTTAACCGTCTTGTCGCAGATGGAATTGTTCAAGCCCCAATTGTTATCGGGCGCGATCACTTGGACGCGGGATCGGTAGCATCTCCCAATCGGGAAACGGAAGGTATGCTGGATGGAAGTGATGCCATCAGCGATTGGCCGATCCTGAATGCAATGATCAATGCAGTAAATGGTGCTACTTGGGTTTCATTTCACCATGGTGGTGGTGTGGGAATAGGATATAGCCAGCATGCCGGACAGGTGATTGTTGCAGACGGCACAGCAGAGGCAGCAAAAAGGCTTGAGCGTGTACTAACATGCGACCCCGGGCTGGGGGTTGCCCGGCATGTTGACGCCGGATATCCAGAGGCACTGGAATGGGCCAGGCGGTATGATATAAAAATTCCCATGATGAAATAATGAAGAAGCTGTAAAAATGAAAAGCCACCCATTCTTGGGTGGCTTTTGTGGTTCATTAATTTCTTAAGGGCAATGTTCCAATGTAACATCGTAATACACTGGACTGCGAACAAGTGTACCGTCAGGTTGTTGTACCACGATTTGATATCCCAACCAGGCTTTTTCATAACTGGCATAATAAGGGATATCAGCCATGGAGTCGATGGTCACATGATAATATCCGGTTCCTGTGTTGGTCATGTGTTTGCCGTCATCCCAATCTGTAAACTTTCCAGAGTCTTTATCATCCAGACGCACAAATATATATACATAACGGATCCCAGCCGGATTGTTGATGCCAACGGAAAAGTTAATCGTGTGGGAACCGCAACTTTCACTGCCATAATAGAATTTCTGGGTGGATTTAATTAAACTGGTGATTATTCCTTCTCCTCCAACGTTCATCGTTGGTAATGACTCGGTTGGCATGGGGATGTCAATGGTGGGGATGGAGGGATCCACGGTGCTCTCAACAGTTGGATTGATTGTCACAGTCGAAGTTGAAGGCTCAACAATGACCGTTACATATGAATACGGTCCCCATTCACCCTTCTGATTTTGCGCCCGTGTTTGAAGCAGATAGTTTCCGGGTGCAGGGGGTGTCCAGACATACCGCATCAGAACAAACCCAGTTCCTGGAGCAGGATTCGGTAAAATCGTCACCGGCACACTGTTCACTGCCAATTCCAATTGGGTCACTTCAGTCAAGTCTGATCCGTGATAAACAATTTCATATGGCGCCTGTTGTATCACATCACCATCTTTGGGCAGGTCAATGGCTGCCAAGGCCGGCGACTCCGGGATTGCCACCGTCGATGTCTGAGGTGTCAGGGTGCAGCTTAACATCGCCACCGAAAGGATTAGCAATCCGGTAAGAAGTCGTCCTTTGATCATAGCCCTCTCCTTGGTTAAAAGTACTAACAGTGTAATTGTAAAACGAACTGCTATGAGAATCAAGACTAAATTAGTTCCAACAAATGTGCCAGTCAGATTAGGTCAGTCATAATACTTAAATACCGGCAGTAATATTGGTTCTGGTTGCTCCGGATATGGGTAAGCTTGCAGACGGAATAAATATCGACTGATCGACTCGCGTGCATATTGTATGAAGATTTGATATCTGGCTGATAACAACCTGGTGATTGGGGTGGTTCTAATAATGACGACTAATATAATGAGTAAACGGGTATGTGTTTAGACACATCGTGATATTGTTCAAGTATGCGAATGACTGGTGAATGGTAATAAATAATGGGTGGGATATAATCAACCCGTGATCATAGGAACACCAAGCACAGATAATAAGCAGATTGCCCGCGCAGCTGGAATAGTCATGCTGGCATTCGTCATATCCAACCTGATAGGACTTATCCGTGGAATTGTCATTACCAGGGCGTTTGGAACAAATGCCGATTTGGATGCATTTAATGCAGCCAGTCGTGTAACAGAACTTTTATTCAATTTGGTTGCAGGGGGTGCAATGGCTTCGGCTTTTGTCCCAACATTTACTGGATTATTGTCGCATGATGACAGGCATGGGGCATGGCAGCTTGCATCCTCGATCATCAATCTGGTTCTCCTGGTCCTGATTGCTTTGAGCGTTTTCGCATATATTTTTGCCCCACAGATTGTTGAAAAAGGATTATATTTTCTGGCCCCCGGAACGGTAGTCACGCAACAACAACTGACGGTCGACTTATTAAGGCTGATGCTGCCTTCTGTGATTATTTTTGGTATCAGCGGCTTATTGATGGGGATTCTTAATGCACACCAGATTTTTCTGATCCCTGCGATTGCTCCGTCCATGTATTCACTTGGAATGATCGCCGGCACAATATTCTTGTCACCGATGATGGGGATTAGCGGGCTGGCTTGGGGGGTAGTGATCGGCGCAGCCGGTCATTTTTTGCTTCAAATACCCAGCATACTTCGCCTGAACGGAAAGAAGTATCACTTTAAATTGGGATTAGACAACCCGGTTGTCATTGAGGTGCTGCGTCTGATGACCCCCCGACTCTTGGGAGTCGCGGTGGTTCAGTTGAATTTCATTGTAAATACTGTCATCGCGCTGGGTTTACCCGAGGGCAGTGTCACAGCGCTTGTGTTGGGTTTTGGGTTGATGATGATGCCCCAAATGGCGATTGCACAGTCAACAGGTATTGCTGCACTACCAACTTTTTCCACACAAGCAGCACAGGGACGGCATACTCAACTGAGTAATTCGATAAGCGTTACGTTGCGTTGGATAATCCTCCTTTCTATGCCAGCCTCCTTGGGTTTAATCCTGCTGCGCCAGCCCATAGTGGCTTTTCTATACCAGCGGGGTGAGTTTAGTGAATATTCAACCAGTCTGGTTGCCTGGGCACTAGCCTGGTATGCTGCCGGTTTGGTTGGACATTCAATTTTGGAAGTGATCAGTCGGGCCTTTTATGCATTGCATGACACCCGCACACCGGTTGTTGTTGGGGTGATCGCAATGAGTTTGAATATTGGATTGTCCTTTGCATTATCCAGTTTCTTTCGTTCAGTTGGATGGATGCCGCACGGAGGATTAGCCCTCGCCAATTCTCTGGCAACCGCGGTGGAAGTGGTTGTCTTGCTGGTTATTCTTTATAAGCGGCTGGGTTACATCGGCGGACGATCTGTGTTCTCAGCAGTCTGCCAATCCATTATTGGCGGTTTGGGCATGGTCGTGGTTCTGGTTGTGTGGAATTATTTTATGAGTGCGGATAGCCTGACCCTGCATGCTTTGGGTGGGATTATATTGGGAGGGTTTGTGTATTCGTTGATCTTGTGGGTTCTGCGTGTTCCGGAAATGGGACAAATGGCAGGGATAATAAAGCGTAAGTTACTAAAAAGCCTTTAGCGCAGAACCACCCAAACAACAACAGCCACGATCGATCCCAGTACCACTCCCATCAGCGCTTCCAAGGGTGTATGACCCAAGACTTCTTTTAATGCGGTATCTGAGACTGGGTGCCCTTGGAAAAGCGCATCGATCATTAGATTGATTTTTTGTGCATGCTTGCCAGCTTGATGACGAATTCCAGCAGCATCATAAACCACAATCATTCCGATTGCCAGAGCCAGGGCGAATAACGGGGATCCGAAACCGTGGAATAATCCAATGGCTAGCGTTGTGGCACTGATCAAAGCGGAATGGGAACTTGGCATCCCCCCTGCACTGAAGATGAGAGACCATTGCCATTGATGGGCTCTGATATAACCGGCAGGCAGTTTCAATATCTGTGCCAGTGTCCAGGCGACCAAGGCGGTGATGAGAACAGAATTGCCAAGTATGTTGTTGTTTATCGGGATTTCAGGCATCAATACTAACCTCTTTTGAATCTCCGGTTGTCTCGCGGATCTTTAATTGCGCTTGAGTAAGAAGGTTTTCACAATGTTTTGCCAGAGCCTGGCCGCGCTCGAAAAGTTTCAGGTTCTTATCAAGAGGTTGGCCACCCTCGTCAAGCAGACTGACTATGGATTGCAATTCCTCATAAGCTTGCTCGTAGTTTAATTTTTCAACTTCCTTCAATTGTGACATGTGTTTACTCCTGGATGACAGTTGCTTGGAAAGACCCATTGCTTACGCGAATATTGATTGGTAATTTGTTGGTGGCATCCTGTGTTTTGGTGATAAGCCGCGACTGCTTTTGATCCGTGACCAGAGCAAAACCACGGTTTAATGTAGCCTGTGGTGATAATGCGGTCAGACGACCATATGTTTGCTTGAGGTTTAATGACTTAATACTTAAAGCATATTGGCAAGCTTTAACCAATGCATCTGAGAGGGTGTTCAATCGATCTGCTTGATTTTGTAAATATATTGCTGGTGAATTACGTAACAATAGGTTGTGCAGATCTGATAACTGCCAGATATATTCATCCAATAAATGGCGCGATACACGGAAGAGTTTTATCCTCGATTCCTGTAATTCAGATAACAGATCATCTCTATGCGGTACCGCCATTTCAGCTGCTGCTGTAGGGGTTGGTGCTCTTATATCAGCCGTAAAATCAGCAATGGTGAAATCAGTTTCATGACCGATGCCTGTGATAACCGGGATGGGCGAGCTGGCAATTGCCCGAGCAACGTCCTCATCATTAAAAGCAGATAGGTCTTCAAGCGATCCACCCCCACGGGCAATCAAGATAATATCAGGGTTCTCGAGGATAACCTGTTTGAGTGCCGATATGATCATGGCGGGAGCTTCTCTTCCTTGAACGGGGGTGGGGGATAGAATAACCTCCGCCAATGGATACCGCCTTTGCAAAACGGTAAGAATGTCTTGAAGTGCTGCCCCGGTTGGAGATGTGACAATCCCAATGGAGTGGGGAAAGGGTGGCAGAGGCCGTTTACGACTGATATCGAAAAGACCCTCTGCTTCCAGTTTGGACTTGAGGAGCAAAAACGCCTGGTATAGGAAACCATCGCCTGTAGTTTGGATCCCGTCAATATAAAATTGTATCTGTCCCCCAACTTCATATATATCCACATAACCATGTGCTTCCACTAATAATCCGTCTGACAAGGGGGTTCCCAGGCGGGAAGCATTTGAACGCCAAACAGCACAGCGTATGGAAGCATTTTGATCCTTAAGAGTGAAATACAGATGTCCTGAAGATGAGTGGGAATAGTTGGATACTTCGCCTCGCACCCAGATGTCTTTTAGAACCTCGTCGTTTTCCAGAACAAAATGCAGATATCCGGTTAGATCCTTGACTGTTATAACAGATGGGATTGGGAAGGTTGATTGACCCATAATTTTGAAGCATACTCTGCTTGGTATGCTATGTCAAATGTAAGAAGGCCAGGTATCAAGTAAAATTAAAGCGAGTTGACCGATAATGGAATATGGTCAGCAATTCATTCGTATCTATCATGAGGTTTACAGATTGAAAACAAAACGGATTGCGATCATCGGTGCCGGGTTTGGAGGTTTATCAGCTGCATACGACCTGAGCCGTAAAGGCCATCAAGTCGTCGTCTACGATAGCGATGATGGGCCTGGGGGTTTGGCAAGAGGGTTTAAGGAGCCTGCATGGAAATGGTCGGTAGAAAAGTATTATCATCACTGGTTTGCCAGTGATCAGCATGTTCTTGGACTTATTAATGAACTCGGGTGGCGCAACAAGGTGATTTTCCCTCGACCATATACAGTCATGTATTATAAGGATGAATTCTACCCTTTCGATTCAATCATGACTGCCTTGACAAATCCGATAATTGGCTGGGGACTCAGTAAATTGAGATTTGGGATGATCGGCCTTTACCTGAGATTGACAACGAACTGGAAAGCACTCGAGAAGGTCTCTGCCGAATCCTGGATGAAAAAATGGGCAGGCCAAAGTGTTTATGAAAAAATGTGGGCGCCCTTATTGCAGGGCAAATTTGGCGATCGTTACATGCATGATGTGAATATGGCGTGGATGTGGGCACGACTGCATGCGCGGACAACACGCTTAGGCACCTTTGAAGGTGGTTTTCAAGCATTTGCCAATGCGTTTCAACAGAGACTATCTGAAATGAGTGTACAGTTCCAATTTGGCACAATCATCAAAGAAATAAAGCACATTAATGAAAGTCATTTGAAGCTAATCCCGGCAGGTAAAAAACCTGAAATATTTGATGCATGCCTGGTGACCTCCTCTCCCAGGCAATTGGCTGGTATGGCTGACGGACTATCACAGACCTACTTAAAAGGATTGTTGTCGCTGAAGCATATGGGGGCGGTTGTACTTGTGATAAGCCTGCGACAGCAACTTTCTAGAGAAGGTTACTACTGGTTCAATCTGCCAAAATCTGCTGGATTTCCCTTCCTGGCTCTTGTTGAACATACCAACTATCTTTCTCCTGATTATTTCGGCGGCGACCATATCATCTACATTGGAGATTATCTGGAGCCGGATCACGAACATTTCAACCTCAGCAAAGATGAATTACTCAAACGGTTTATCCCAAGTTTAGCGCGTATTAACCCCGAATTTCGGCCGGATTGGGTTAAGAAGAGCTGGTTACATCGTACGAGATATGCTCAACCCGTACCACTTATTCACCACTCTGAAAATCTACCAGAGATACGCACGCCAATCAAGGGATTGTACTATGCCAGCATGAGTCAGGTATATCCATGGGATCGAGGCACGAATTTTGCGGTGGAGATCGGCAGAAAGGCAGCCCGGTTGATGATTGAGGATTTTGTTTGTTGAGAGTAGTAAATAGTCACGAGATTCTATTTTTATCATTACAAAATGCAGATAATGCTTGAACTGGTGACAAGGAATAAGCCGAACATAAAGTTCAATAATCGCACTTCAAAGTGAAGTAGTCTATCAGCCACCAGCCATGGGTGGATACAAGTCGATAGCACCTAGGGGTGGCATATACTGGTAAGGGAATTGGCCTGTGGGATTGATAAATGAAATGGGATTATTTAAGATAAACAATTCTTAAAGAATTGTTTTTTTTAAATTTGGCGTAGGGTTAAATGCTTGAACAGTGAGGGGTTATTTGATAGAATGCTAACAACAAACCTTACAGGGCTTTGTTCCACCCCTTGTAGTGAAGAAAAAATTTATATTGAAAATACGCCCACGTTACCAGCGGGAGAGTCATTGCACATCTGGTAACCATCCGGATAAATATATCAAGGCATCGAAAGGAAATAATGAACGCAGAGCAAGCTTGGCAGGCAACTCTAGGACAACTCCAGATGGAGATGTCAAAACCCGCTTATGATACATGGGTCCGTGATGCCTGCCTGTTGTCCTGCGAAGGAGAAAATATTATTGTTGGTGTTAAGAATGCCTATATCTGTGATTGGTTGGAAACCAGATTGATCGATACAATTACCAGAAAGGTAACAGCTCTGATGGAGCGGCCTATGCTGGTCCATTTTATCGTTAACACCAAGGACCAATCATCAGAGCAGGAAAACCCCGATACTGTTTTAACACAGCGTGTTCAAATTAACCCATGTAACCACAATACTCTTAATGGGCGTTACACATTCAGTGAATTTGTCGTAGCAGGTAATAACCGGTTGGCTCACGCTGCGGCTTTATCAGTAGTGGAAAACCCCTCACACTCCTATAATCCCCTTTTTATTTATGGCGATGTGGGACTGGGAAAAACGCATTTGTTGCAAGCCATCGGACATGCGATTCAGGAGGCTGGACGCCGTGTGTTATTTGTCACCTCAGAGGAATTCACCAACGATTTGATATGCGCTATTATGGGACATTCCACAACTGAATTTCGCGAAAAATTCCGGACAATCGATGTATTGTTGGTGGACGACATTCAATTTATTGCAGGCAAGGATTCCACCCAGGAAGAATTTTTCCATACATTTAATGCGTTGCACGATCAGGGCAAACAGATCGTTATTACATCTGATCGTCCCCCCAGGGCGATCGGCACACTCGAATTGCGTTTGCGATCGCGTTTTGAATGGGGACTGATAGCAGATCTTCAGCCCCCTGATTACGAAACCAGGATAGCCATCTTAAACAGAAAAACAGAACGGATGGGTCGTTTGATTCCCGATGAAGTGATCGATTTAATCGCCCGCTGCATTCAAAACAACATTCGGGAATTGGAAGGAGCGCTCAATCGCTTGTGTGCCTATGCAGATCTAATTGGAGCGGTGATCGATCAAGCTCTCGCTAAAACTGCTTTGAGTGATTATATTACCCAACAACAATCCGTTAATCCTGAGCATATTATGGGAGTTGTGGCAAATGCATTTGGAGTGGAAATGGATCGGCTGGTTGGCCGGGAGCGCACCCAGGATATCGCTTTACCGCGACAGGTGGCGATGTATTTGTTGCGCGAAGAAACACATCAGTCACTTCCACAAATCGGGCAAACATTGGGCGGTCGTGATCATACCACTGTGATGTATGCATGTGATAAGGTCGCTGGGTTGATCGAAAACGACGATCGCGTTCGCTCGCGAATCATAGCAATTCGGGAACAGCTGTATGCAAGAGCGTCTTTACCGGTATAGGATTTGGAATTATCCTGAAAGATTATTCTTCAATTGAGTTAGCAAACTTTGATAGTCCGGACTATTAGCCGGATTCATTGATAAAATTTGTTCAATGACTGCGATGGCACCTGCCGTATCCCCCTTTTTCATCAGATCTTCGCCAAGCATATCCAATTCCTCAATAGTCTTACTTTGAGTCGCAGGAATTTGGAATTCGCCTTCCAACAGTGCCTGTAAATCCGGTTTGTCTGGGTACTCACGATTGAGCATCTCGAGGAATCCGGTTGCCCGGGTGGATTGACCGGCATTTACCAGAAGACTCATGAAATCCTTGATTTCGGTGAGTGCATCATCCACCTGCCCCAAATGGTAGTAAATATCCACTAATGCTTTTCGGGTTTTCTCATCATCTGGTTGGATACTCTTTACCCGTCCATAGTTATGCAAAGCCTGTCTCCAGTCAAGTCGCTGGGTGTCGATATCCGCGAGACGACGTAAAATCTCGGCCTCCAGTCGCTGGGGGCCTTTGCTTTTTTGATAGAGACGCATTGAATCCTGGCATATCTGCGCAGCTCGCTCAAGCTCAGCTAATTGAAGATAGATGTCCGCAATGAGCAGGTTTTCACGGATTGCATCTTCAGCCTGACCCATCGCGATCAGGTTTTCTATTAATAGCATGCGCATGTTCATATCCATTGGCATCAGAGTAACCGCGTGACGCAGCACCTGGACGGCCCGTGTGTTTTCCCCGCGGCTGGCGTATGTTTTCGCGATAATCTTGTACTTCTGGATAGCGGCCTGTTTATCATGCAGTTTGTAGAGCAAATCAGCGATCATCTGGTGCAGGGGCAAAAAATTCGGTGATTCATCAAGCGCGAAGAAAGCTGTTTCAAGCGCCTCGTGGTATTTTTCCTTCTCTGTATAACTGCGGATTGATGCCATGGCTTCTATCAAACTGGAGCTCTTGGTTTGCAGTAGCACTGATATGATGGGCGTGACACTACTCTCAGACGTGCCCATGACTTCCTCGCGGATGCTACGCAAATGTTGCTGCCAATCGGTGCGAATCAGTTGCGTTTCTACATTATCACACACCGACTCACGATTCGCATCATCGGCATCGCGCTCAAAGGAGTCAATGATCGGCTCATATAGACTCATCAAATATTCATTTTGATCGGCAGGCACAGTTGAGGCGTCGGCTATTGACATCGCTTCCATATAGACATGAGCTGCACCACTCAGCTTGTTATTCTTTCTATGAATTCGACCAATAAGTAGCTTGGAACCCAACATATAATCAGGACTGGATTGTGACTTTTGAAGTGACTTCATGGCCTTATCATATTCACCATTCTGGAAGTGAAGAAATCCAAGGTTGAAATGTGCAGCCGGGTGATCCAACCCCTTACTTGTGGCAGCAGACAACTCGTAAATGGCTTGAGGAATCTGATCGTGGGTTTGGGCATCTATTGCCTGACTCAGGTGAAGCGCAATTTTTGCATTGTGACTGGATTCGTTATTCTTTGAAGTAATACCTCTGATCGGAGTGGTTGCCTGTGCATTTGATTGCTGGCTGAATAGAAAACCCGCCAGTGCAACCATGGCGTTTTGCTTTGTTTCAGTGATTGGATCTGCTGATCTCCCGGCTCGACTTGGGGTTGCATTTTGTTCAAATTTCTTCACCTGTGACATCATGATCGGGCCGGTTCCCCCCTGACGGCGCACGGGTTTTACCAGCAACTGTCCGGATTGAATGGCGGACAAGGCATCTTGTGCAGGTTTGCTTCGAGGAGTAAGCTGGATTGCACGCTCGATCATTTTCCTGGCGCCTTCTGTGTCATCAGCATGTTGCATCAGCGCCGCTATTTCGAGATATTCACTGGCGGCCTCGTCTTTGCGGTCGATCCTTTCTAAGAGATCAGCTATTCGCATGCGAGCAGTAACATCTTCGGGATTGAAACTGATAACCTGTGACCAATTATCAATAGCCTTGGTAACATCGTTACGTCTGGCGTACTGATCGCCAGCCTCTATGCTGACTTTTGTTGCGTTTGATAGGTCTCCAATACGTTCGTAGAGTCGCGCAATCCGCTCAAGAACCACAGGATCGCCATCACTGGATTTCGCTGCTCGATTATAAAAATCGATGGCTTCATTGTATTTTTGTAATTCCGTGTAAGCCAGACCAATTGCTGTTAATGCCTTGGGATCATCTGGGATTTCCTGAAGAGCCAGGGTATATTGCTCAATGGCGTTGAGCCAATCCAAGTCCCAGGCAGCGTTGTGCCCAAGCGACATATACTGTTTATAGGAATCCTGATTGCCTGTCATGTTTATCCTGTTAGAGTTGTTTTTCATCTAGGGGGATTAATTCACCCCAATTTAAACCCCAACTCGCATCGGTGGTGATTGGGATATTGAGCTTGTAGACATTTTCCATGACTTGACGAATGATACGGGCTGTATCAAGAAGTTCATGGCGAGGGCATTCCAGTACCAGCTCGTCATGAACTTGTAGTAATATAGAGGCAGCCAGACTAGATTGCTTCAATGTCTGTGGTATTTTGATCATCGCCAATTTTAGTATATCAGCTGCTGTACCCTGAATGGGGGCATTAATCGCCTCACGTTCCTCGCGATTTCGCAAGTTGGGATTGGTTTGGGTTTTTAACCCCGGGAAATATCGTTTCCTGCCCAGTAATGTTTCCACGTACCCCTGCTCTGTTGCAGATTTCCGCAACCCATCCAAAAAAGACTTAACCCCAGGGAATTGTTTGAAGTAAGACTTAACAAATTCCTCGGATTCTGCCAGGGTTAAGTCGGTTGAGCGACTTAATCCAAAGGCGCTCATTCCATAGATCAAACCAAAATTAATCGCTTTGGCATGTCGTCTTTGATCCTTGGATACCTGTCCCAATGGGATATTGTATATAGCGGATGCCGTTGTTGCGTGAATGTCTTGATTCGCCCGGAATGCAGCGCACATGTTTTCATCTTCAGACATGGCTGCCACGATCCTCAGCTCAATTTGCGAATAATCGACTGAGAGTAATACATTACCTGGTGATGCAATGAATCCTTGGCGGACTTTATGGCCCAGCTCTGTCCGTGTAGGGATATTTTGCAGGTTGGGTTCAGAAGAAGCCAGTCGACCGGTTACAGTGCCGGTTTGATTGAATGAGGTGTGGATACGATGCGTCTGTGGATTCATCTGGGAGGGAAGCGCATCCACGTAGGTTGATTTTAATTTTGCCAACTCGCGATATTCCAGCACCAAATCAATGATCGGGTGATCTCCGCGCAGGTATTCAAGCACATTGGCAGAGGTTGAGTAATGACCACTGCTGGTTTTTCTTCCCCGATCTGGTGGAATCAGTTGCATTTTCTCAAAAAGGATGTTGGAGAGTTGTTGGGTGGAGTTGATATTAAAACGAACCCCGGCCATTTCATATATATTCCCCTCAATTGTCTGCAACCGCTGTGTAAGTTCTTCTGACATGCGTGTAAAGAATGTAACATCAATGGCGATCCCATTTCTTTCCATCTCAGCCAGAACAGGAACAAGCGGCATTTCCATGGTTTCGAATAATTGAGTCGCCTGGAGGCGCTTTAATTCCTGGCTGAGGATTGGAACCAATCTTAAAGTGACCTCTGCGTCTGCTGCCGCATAAGCAGCAGCAGATTCCACTGATACGTGTGCCATATCGATCTGATTTTTTCCGGATCCGATGAGGGTTTCGATTTGTGTCATTTCAATGTCGAGTAGATCACGAGCCATGCTTTTTAATCCCAGGTTTCGCGAGGCCGGGTTTATCAGGAATCCGGCAATCATTGTGTCGAAGGACAATGGAGAAACAACCAGTCCGTGACGCCAGAGTACCAGATAATCATATTTAATATTATGCCCAACCTTTATAATTTTCGGATTGGTCATGACTTTTTCTAAATATTTCAGTACATCAGTGACAATGATGTTTCTGTTTGAGTCAACTTGATGACCAATTGGGATGTAATACCCTTCTCCTTCACGAATACTGAGTGAAATTCCTACCAATTCAGCCCGCATTGGGTCGGTTGAAGTCGTTTCTGTATCGAAAGAAATCAGAGGTGCCTGTTCGATTTCATTACAGAAAGTTGATAACAACGGAATTGAATCCAGAATTGTCACTTTGATGGAACTGGACGGTGCTGAGGTGCTTTGTCCACCGGCAGTTGTTGCGAAAAGTGGCAACTGACGATTATCATCAATGGGATGACCATACGTTCTGGCCACCTCATAAAAACGAGAGAGAAGTGAGCGGAATTCGAGTTGGTTCAATATGGTTTCTACTTTAATCGGATCGAAAACATGCATGCGTGCATCTTCAAAATTTAAAGATATGGGTGCGTTGATAACAATGCGCGCCAATTTCTGGCTGATATAGGCAGAATCACGTCCATCCACAAGTTTGGCTTTTACACGCTCTGGAAGTTCATCCAAGTGTTGGTAGATTTCATCGAGTGAAGGGAATTGCTTTAAAAGGGACAGGGCAGTCTTTTCACCAATGCCCGGTACACCTTTAATGTTATCAGAGCTATCACCAACCAATGCCTTGTAATCAACCACTTGATCAGGATTTATTCCCCATAATGCGCGTACGTCTTCTTTTAGATAGTCTTTTGCATCGGCAAGTTTGCTGCCTGGCAAATTCACAACAATACGATCATTAACTAATTGTAAAAGATCGCGGTCACCGGTAATTATCTTTACACCAAAACCGGCATCGACTGCCTGGTGGGCAATCGTCCCAAGTATGTCATCCGCTTCAAATCCCTTCACCTCAAGGCGCGGGATATTAAATGCATCCACTAAATCGCGAATACGCTCAATTTGTGGTCTGAGGTCGTCAGGCATTTTTTCGCGGGTAGCTTTATACTCGGGATAGATATCATCACGGAAGGTTTTTCCAGTATCAAAGGCTACTGCCAGATATTCTGGTTGATACTGCTCGAGGATCTTCATAAATATGCTGGCAAAACCATAAGTGCCCGCAGTAGGCTCTCCGCTTTTTGTCTGCCAGCGTTCACGGGATATACCACCAGCAGTCAATGCAAAATATGCCCGGTAGGCAACCGCATGACCGTCGATTAAATAGAGTGTTGGGGGCATGCCTGCTTCTCCACAATCATCCTGGATGAATTATAGATGAAAAATGAAGTTGTGGGAAAAGTATATTGGAGGTGCTGATTGGGTTATTGTTTTGTGAGTATAATCCCGTTAATCCATGTTGTTAAATGTGAGGAGTTCATGAATAAATACGATGTAATGGTTATTGGCGCTGGTCCAGGTGGTTATGTTGCTGCCATACGGGCAGCGCAATCTGGAAAGAAAACAGCCATCGTCGACCGGGAATGGCTGGGAGGCACTTGCTTGAATGTGGGTTGCATTCCCTCCAAGGCGTTATTAAAGAACGCAGAAGTGGCGAGGCTTCTTCGTGAAAGAGGGCGTGATTTTGGATTTGGATTTGAAAACCTTTCGCTGGACTATGGATCAGCCCTGAAGAGAAGTCGGCAAGTATCGGACCGACTGACAAAGGGGATAAGCTACTTAATGAAGAAGAACAATATAGAATTTATTCATGGACACGCCGAATTCCTTGAGAAGGATTCAATCCGTGTACAAGCCAAAGATGGCACAAGTCATGATTATAAAGCCTCCGATATCATTATTGCCACTGGTTCCACCGCGATAAACCTGCCTGGCATGGAACCAGATGGAGATACGATTCTGACTTTTAGGGATGCCATCCTGCAAGATAAATTACCTGGCCGCGTGGTGATAATCGGTGGCGGCGCAATCGGTGTGGAATTCGCGACCATTTGGGGATCTTATGGTGTGGATGTAACAATTGTGGAAATGCTACCCCGGATCCTCCCGTTGGAGGATGAAGAGGTTTCAAAAGAGTTGACCCGCGCGTTGACCAGAGAAGGAATCCATGTCCTCACTGATGCACGTGTAGAAAAAGTCGTGAAAAAGGCAGTTGGATTGGATATACAGGTTAGGATAGGTGATGATGACCAGACATTAACGTCCGATCAAATTCTGGTTGCAGTTGGATTTCAGCCGAACTCCAATGGATTAAATCTGGAGGTTATCGAAGTGGAGACCTCCCCTAAAGGGCATGTGTTGGTGGATGATCGTATGTCAACCAATGTCACAGGTGTTTGGGCAATTGGGGATGTTACAGGAAAATTATTACTCGCCCATGTTGCCTCTGCGCAGGCAATGCTCTGTGTGGATGCGATCAACGGTAAGGAAATTGACAGATTGGATTACAGGATGATGCCCAGGGCAACTTATAGCCATCCACAGGTTGCTTCATTTGGATTTACTGAAAGACAGTCGATTGAAGCTGGTATGGATGTGAAAATCGGGAAATTCCCCTTCCAGGCGAATGGTAAATCCCTTGGTATGGGGGAATCAAATGGATTTGTCAAGATTTTGACAGAAAGGAATTCCGGCAGAATCATCGGGGTGCATATGATCGGCCCGGATGTTTCGGAATTGTTGCCTGAATTAACGCTTGCACAGCGGAACTCGTTGACGGTTACTGCAGTTATGAAGAACATACATGCACACCCCACCCTAGGTGAAGCCATTCAGGAAACCGCCCACTTAATCGAGGGATTGCCTGTTCATCTGTAATGTGAGATTTGATCACCCAGAGAAGTGTAATGCCCGGCAACAAGCTGATAAAAATCTGAGACCTTCTTGCGAACAGTGATCTGATTGGCGCGCTCATGTATCAGTTTCAAATTACACCTGGCTGCTTCAAAGCGGCGATCAGGATTATCCAAAATAAGTAAAAGGGATTCTGCCAGGGCATTCGTGTCTGAAGGCGGGTACAACAATCCGTTTATACCCGGCGTGATCCATTCCCGTATGCTTTCAATATCACCGGCCACCGGGTAGCAACCACAGGCTAGTGCTTCAAGAAGGGAATTGGGAATCCCATCGTGCACTCCCGGCGAGACGACAGCCTCAGCGCGAGTATATAGCCACCACAAATCCATTTGATCCAATATCGGCAATAAAATGACATTGTGTTCAAGCTTGTTGCTTTTAACCATTTGTATTGCATTTGGTTGCCCGGCCATGGCAGGACATACAAAACACACATCCGGATGCCTGGCTGCTACGATACCCGCCGCACCGAAAAACACATCGGTTCGAAGGCTGCCAGGGCGTAATCCCCGGGGATTGACAATAAGCCGCCGATTTGGTGGTATCAGTTCAAGCAAATATTTCGGGCTCAGTGTTCTGGACACTTCGATCTTTTCAAGGTCAATTCCACCACAGCCCGGAACTACCAGATTGGGACGGTTATGATCAAATCCCCAATTTTTAGCCAGACGGATATCTCGACCAGCATCTGCCATCAGGCCATCGGTGCGTTTTAAAGTCTGCTGGGTAATTAGCCCCATACGATATGAACCATTGGCATGCAGGGTGAGGTCATTACCCCAGATGGAGACTACCAGTGGATACCTCCCTTCTGCATATCGTGCCAGCATTCCTTCAAATGGAATACGTAATGCATGGATCACTTCAGGGCCGATCCGGTTTACGATTTTGAGATATTTTTTCCTAAAGAATGGCAGGGTCAACGGCCCAAGTCCATGCCGCACACCAAGCAGATTGGATCTAAGCGACCCGATTATCCGTCTGGCTGGCTTGTTGTCTTCATTTCCCGGATTCACACCAGTTGGTCTGGCGGCCAACCCTGAAAATGCCACTGGCAGGATATGCAATTCAGTCAAGCCCGGGAGTTCTGTGCAGGGGTAAGTCGAAATCAATGCAACCTTATGCCCATCCTTTTGCATATTGGCAATCCAACTTTGGGCAGTTGGGCTGCGACCATCCGCAATGAATAAAAGGTTCATGATTAATATATGATCTGGCTTATCTTGCCAAGTTTTTCCAGTTGGTGAGTGGAGATGATTTGTCGGACTGTGCCTGTCAGGCCACGCATGACCAGGCTATCTGTCCGAACGCTATCCGCAAAATATGATACACCATCCAACAGGTCACCCCGTGTGATACCTGTGGCAGCAAGAAAAACATTTTCCGATGATACCAACTCATCGATATGAAGCACCTTATGAAAATCATAACCAAGATCGCGGCCGCGCTTGTATTCCGCTTCATCGCGCGCATATAGTATGCCTTGGATGTTTCCTCCCATTGCCCGCAAACCACAGGCTGCAAGGACACCCTCAGGTGTGCCCCCAATACCCAGCAATACATCGATCTCAGATTGGGGCCAGGCTGTCATCAATGCACCTGCCACATCTCCATCCGGTATCAATTTGATGCGGGAGCCACTTTTTCGTACTTCAGCGATCAGGTCCTTGTGCCGAGGTCTGTCTAAGATCACAGCCGTGAGATGTTCAACATCTTCACCTTTCGCCTTGGCAATTTTCTTTAAGTTTTCTGCTACGGGAGCTTCAATATCGATCACATCTCTGGCTACTGGTCCGACGGCAATCTTATGCATGTATACAATTGGACCAGGATTGAACATCGTCCCACGAGGAGCAACTGCCACGGTGGCAATGGCATTGGATAAACCCAATGCCAGAGGGCGGGTCCCATCGATCGGGTCCACAGCCAGATCAACTTCCGGTGGCCCCCCTGCTCCCAGGTGCTCACCTTGGAATAGCATGGGCGCTTTATCTTTTTCTCCTTCACCAAGAACCACAACAGCACTCATTTCTATGGTGTTCAGAATAATGCGCATTGCATCAACAGCTGCTTTATCTGCAGCAATTTTGTCACCCCGTCCCATGAAACGACCGGCAGTCATTGCAGCAGCTTCTGTAACGCGAACAAGTTCAAGTGCCAGATTGCGACTGGGTAATGTCATTCAATCTCTCCTTTAATACTAATTGATCCACAGGCAGAGCACCAAGTAGTATCCAATTGAAGCCGCCCAGATCCACGAGTCCATGCGGTCCAGAAGCCCCCCATGTCCGGGAAGAAGATTTCCGGAATCCTTGACACCAAACTGCCGTTTTAACATGCTCTCGCCAAGGTCTCCAAGTGCGGGGAGTGTGGATAGAACGATTCCGACCAGGATCCCCCTTTGGATATTCATGGAGGGGGTTACCAACCCCCACAACAGGGAGAATACAATACCGGCAAGCGTACCGACCAGGATACCACCCAGATAACCCTCCCAGGATTTATTTGGGCTGAGGCGTGGAGCCATCTTGCTTTTACCAAGACGCGAACCAATGAAATAAGCACCACTGTCTGCCAGCCACGCCACCGGCATAACGAGCATGAACCACCATAATCCTTCTGGTAATGTACGTAAAGATATAAGATGAGCTCCAAGAACGCCTAAATAGGCTACACCACCAAGGGTGATGGTGAAATCGATCGCAGCAGTATTTACACCTTTTTCATAAGCAATTAAATGATAACTCATGGCAGCCAGCACCATGATCGTCAGAATCAAATCCTGATATGCAAAACCTGATATGAACCGGGTGATCACCAGCGCTAAGACACCGGTAATAACAAGTATTGCTGCCGGTCGGTATCCGGCATTAATAAATAGCACACAGTATTCCCAAGCCGCCAGTCCAAGCAGTAGTGCGATGAACAACGTCAACGGCCAACCACCCAAATTAATTAATGCAACACCGATGGGTATTAATATTATGGCGACGATCAGACGCTTTACCAACACCTGGTGATATGCCCTCTGGTCAGCTTTCTACCTGATTTGAAGATATCTTTCCATAACGACGGTCACGAAGCCCAAATTCTATGATTGCTTTTCGGAGTTCTTCCTTGTCAAAATCAGGCCAATAGGTGGGGCTAATATACCATTCAGCATAAGCTGATTGCCAGATTAGAAAATTGCTGATGCGCATTTCACCAGATGTTCGAACGATCAAATCGGGGTCAGGTACACCTGATGTGAAAAGATACTCTCCAATTAAATCCTCAGACACCGTATCTGGATCGAGCTGCTCGTTTAGCATGCGTTTGATGGCACAGGCAATTTCATCCCGACCGCCGTAATTAAACGCAATACAAAGCACCAGCCTTTTATTATCTTTAGTGAGTTCAATGGCAGCTTTTATTTTTTCAATTAATTGAGGTCTTAACCCCTCAAGTCTGCCTATATGTCTCAATTGCACACCTTCCCTGTGAAGTTCAGCGAGTTCCCGTTCGATCACATCTTCAACAATGAGCATCAAACCTTTAACTTCTTCTTTTGGGCGTCTCCAATTCTCAGTGGAAAAGGCATAGATAGTAAGATATTTAACACCAAATTCAACAGCCGCCCGCAGTACCTGGCGAAGATTCTCGGTGCCAGCCTTGTGGCCAGCCAGCCGCGGTAACCCGTGGGCGGCTGCCCATCTTCCATTACCATCCATGATGATGGCAATGTGTTGTGGTATCTTAGTGAATTTCTTCTGGGGCTTACTCTTGTTCATAGTTGATCAGGAATTAAACTTCCATGATCTCTTTTTCTTTATTTATCCCTGTTTCATCCACCTGCTCAATCATTCGATCCGTGAGCTTTTGCATTTCTGTTTCAGCAGCCTCCAGGTCATCCTCAGAGATCAACTTCTCATGTTCGAATTCCTTGAGGTCTTTTAAAGTATCCCTGCGCACATTACGAATTGCCACTCGGGTTTCTTCCAGACGCCCATGTACGATTTTTACAAGCTCAAGGCGACGCTCCTCGGTCAGCAGCGGGATATTAAGGCGGATAACCTTGCCATCATTGTTGGGAGTTAATCCAAGCTCAGATACCAGGATAGCTCGTTCAATGGCTTTCAGGGTGGATGGATCAAATGGACGAATGAGCAATACCCGTGGCTCTGGGGCACTGATATTGGCGAGTTGCATTAATGGCGTGGGCATTCCATAGTATTCAACAGGTAACTTTTCCACTAACACAGGTGAAGCTCGACCTGTGCGGATAGCAGCGAGATCATCCATCAGTACCTGGATGGCACTCTTCATGTGTGATTCAGCTTCTTTTATTGCATCTTTGATCATGTCTGCCTCCCATTATCAGATAGTTACTTAAGCATACCAAAGAATGATAAAACTTACCAATCTAATAGCTGGTAAACAGAAAAATGATTGTAAACCTGGATCTTGAATGTCTGTAAGACGCTTTATCAGATAACACCTGTCATGATACAGGCAACGGGTAAGAAAATAATCAGGCGATTACGACTGTTATTCGATACCAGAGGAAAATCATTTTAACGCCGGGAACCGAGCACCACATCGATATCCATTTCCTCGCCATTGCGAAGAACTGTCAATGTGATTGTATCACCAGGCGATTTGTTGTTCACCAAATAGCTGAGCAAGTCGCTGAAAACATTTACTGGTCTTCCATCAGCAGCAATAATGAGGTCACCCCCGCCTACCAGACCCGTGATGGAAGTTGCCCTTGTGCCACCGCGGATACCTGCCCGACTTGCCGGGCCACCAGCACTCACATTTACTACATAAGCACCGCCCATATGAGTGATACCCAAGGCCTCCATTGCAGTCAGGTTAAGTACTTCGCGACTGGTGATACCCAAATACGGATAATCATAACTGCCAAATTTGATTAGGGAAGGCACTACTCGTTTGACTATGTTGCTGGCAATCGCGAATCCGATACCGGTATTAACAGCTGCGCCGGTCATAGTCGAACCAGCAGTTTGGATGGCCCGATTAACACCAACAACTTCACCATTGAGGTTTAGCAGAGGACCACCTGAATTGCCGGGATTGATTGATGCATCCGTTTGGATTAGATCTGCAGCTGTATAATATGCGCCTGACTCAGTCTGTCTTTGTGAATCCAGTGTTCTTCCCAGTGCTGAAACGATTCCAACAGTCATTGTGCCGGTCAAACCATAGGGATTCCCAATGGCTATAACGGTTTGACCAACCTTTAATTGGCTGGAGTCACCCAAGGTGAGTGGATGAAGCTCCTCGTCTGCAACATCCACTTTAATCACAGCCAGGTCCGAATCGAGATCGGTACCAATCACTTCACCATAGGTTTTATAACCAGAAGGAAAATCCACTTCGATCGAGTGTTCACCCTCCACAACATGGTAATTGGTAACAATGTGACCCTGATAATCGATCACAAAACCAGACCCCAACCCTTCTCCTTCGGCTGTGATAACTTGAATGGCAACAATACCGGGATCAACGGTGGTATATAGCGTTGTAAGGATCTCCTCAACATTGGCAAGATCCGGTACAGGGATGGTATTAAAAGTTGGAGTATCGCTGAATGACTCATAAGTAGGGATTTCATCAGTGGTTTTTTCAGTACTGTCTGGCAGTACCTCAGTAGTGATTGTTTGACAGGATAAAATCACGATTAAACTCAAAATCGCAATTAATACTCTTATGATTCTATTCATGTTCATCCACCTTTCAATTTGACTTATTCCGATCGAAGTTTTTCAAATAAATCGCGTTGTTTATCTGTTAGCTGTTTGGGAATAACGACCTTGATCTTAACAAACAGGTTGCCGTGTGCAGTTTTATTCTTTAATTGGGGCATGCCTCTGCCAGCCAAACGAAATGTCTGACCTGGCTGGGTTCCGGCTGGAATTGTTAGAGATACTGATCCACTCAACGTTTTGATGGTAACCTGTCCGCCCAGAACCGCGGTGGATAAATCTATCTTTGACTCTGTATATAAGTCAGACCCCTTGCGTACGAAATTGGTTTCTGGCGTGACATTGATTACCAGGTATAGATCACCTTTAGCACCTGTTTGATTCGCCGGGCCGGCACCGGCAATCCTTACTTTAGTTCCTGATTGAGATCCGGCCGGGATTTTCACCTCATACCGGTGGTTATTGATTTGTAACGACCGTTTTGTTCCGTGATAAGCCTCTGCAAGGCTTATTGAAACCGACTGTTCATAATTCGCAGGAACAGAACGTTGGCGTTGGCGAGGGGTGGTTGATGCCATTCCCCCGAAAATTGAGTTGAAGAAATCAGAGAAACTACCGCCGAACAAGTCCTCAAAATCGCGGACATCCACGCGCCTGCCGCCAGTTGGTTGACCTTGAGAAAACCATTCCTGCCAGTTGTAGCTATCAGATGATCCACCCGTTTGTTGCCAACGACTGTATGAATCTCCCAACTGATCATACCTTTGACGCTTGGCGGGATCGCTCAATACTTGGTAAGCCTCGTTGATATCTTTAAACCGATCCTCCGCTGCTTTATCATTGGGATTACGGTCCGGATGGTATTTCATCGCCAGCTTGCGATAGGCTTTTTTAATCTCGTCCTTGCTGGAATTTCGACTCACACCCAGAGTCTGGTAATAATCCTTATATTCCATTATCCTATTTTATGGATGCAGCAGTTAGTAGTCAAGGTACTATGGAAAACTCTTATATACTTCTTACATCAACCTTAAAGTGATAAAAATCAGATGGTTTGATTACTGGATAATTCTTTTAAGAATATCAGCAAGCCTTCACGTAACTCTTGCGGATTGGCATATGCCAATTGATGAAATCCTGGCATTGTATTGCCAGTCAACATCTTTGAGACACGTACGCCTTTTTGATAACAACACATAACGGGTTTTTTTAATGATAAGGCCAGAGCAATTTCGTAGCCAACTCCATGTGATGGTGTAGTTACTTCCGCAACCAAGGCATCACAATGGTGTACCCAATTGCTGTCACGCAAAAAAACATCCTGAGGTTGTACCAGTTTATCTACATCTATAACATTGGGTTTAGCAAGATGCGCAGTGGGAACCACATGACCAGCATCCAGTAAAATGTTGGTGATTATTTGGTATATTTCCTGATCCTGTCTACCACCGGTTATGGAACAAGAGAAATATATATTCAATATGGTGTTGCTCCGGAAGAATATCTTCCTGATTTTACCACCCACCTGGCATGTCTTTTGCAACTAAGCGCATGAACAATGCGATCAGGGTCATTATACAAGTCTTAATAATCTCACACCCTGGAAATGCTTTGTTTATATGGAATAAGGAGAATACTCCATGAAAAAAACCGCTGTTCTGATCACTCTGGCTGTAATTGTTCTGGTATCCACGACTGGCTGTTTACGTTCGGCATCAACAGCACCAGCGGAAACATCCACTTTGGCTTTTTTACAGCCCACACAGAATGTGGTGAGCATTGCTCAAACGGCTACAGCTCTTGCCATGGTAAGGCTGACAGGAACTCCTGAGGCGCCCGGTACACAAGCCACCAACCCATTCGTGACACCAAATGTCTCGTCAACCAAATCCATCGCAACGAACACTCCAGCCGGGCCTACACCTACATCTTCTCGCAAGGATTATTCCTATGATCCGGCACCTAATTCCACTTACCCGCGTATTTCCATAGCATGGGTTGATGCGGATTCTAAAGTGGGAATTAAAACCTATGGCTTTCTAAAAGCAGGAACCTATACTGTATCCATGGGTGTTGGGCCCCGAGGAGGCACAATAATCACTACTGGAACTGGTGGAGAAAGCACAAGCTTTAATGTGGTCTATAATATTCCAGCAGAACTGAAGGGAGTCAGTCCCCTCTACATACGTGTTGATTTTTCAGATGGTACATATACGTACAACTGGTTCTACAACATCACAACCCAGTAATTAGTTGTCGTATGCCATACCAGTTACTCAGTCAGAAAGCGGTTTATTGCGGAAAAGCATTTACTGTAGATTCTGTCCTCCTTGAATTCCCGGATGGGCATCAAACTTGTTATGATCTTGTCAGGCACAATTCTTCTGTGACCATTGTTCCATTGGATGCAGAAGGATATGTTTTCTTTGTAAGACAGTATCGACTCGGTGCAGGAAGAGAGTTGTTGGAATTGCCAGCCGGGGTTATGGAAACCGGTGAATCTGCAGAGAACTGTGCCCTTAGAGAGATTCGGGAAGAAATAGGATTAGCAGCCGGTAGATTAACTTCAATCGGGCAAGCCTACCTCGTTCCAGGCTATGGAGATGAATTGATGTATTTCTTCATGGCTGAAGAATTGACAGAAAATCCCTTACACCCGGACCAGGACGAGGTTTTAAAGATTGAGCGCTATTCCATACAAGAAGCATACGAAATGGCAGAACAAGGCAAGCTCCAGGACTCAAAGTCGCTGGCGGCGTTAATGTTGGCAAGACCTGCTTTAATGGCAAAATAATGCTGGATTTTGTTGGCCGTGCTATAATTTCCCTGCTTTAGAGACATCAAACAACCCGATTTCAATGAAAAGAGATATTAAGGCTGGTTCACCCAGACAATCATTGCTTTTGACGATTCTTTTTTTAATCCTATCTTGTTTGTTGTGGGGGTTATTGCTGGGAATAATTTTCAAGAATCCAATACTATCCTGGGCACATCAGGAGATAGGGCAATTCAGCAATCAGCCCACTCAAACATCTGTCCCGCTATTAACCTCAACGCCCACCCTGTCAGAATTCCTGACTGAAGCGACCCGCGTGGAGATTACACCCACTCGTGCATTGAGCGCTCAGGAAACACTGGATCAAATAGCTGCTGATACCATCGCGTATTATGCTTATGAATTATTTTATTATCCTGTATCGCAAGATACAAGATTACCAGATACATATCCGACAGATAGTGCGCAATTGCCATTGGTCAGAATGGGGGATGTAATGGTGGCAGAAATAATTGCGCAACCACTTAATGACTTGATGACTGATGCGAAGGCCGCCGGCTTCAGTCCATATCTGCGCAGTGGTTTTAGATCGATTAACGATCAATACACAGCGTATAGCCGATACGTAACTGAGGCAGTTGCATTGGGAATGGACCTCCCCAATGCACAGGAGCATGCACGTGAATTTTCAGCAGTCCCAGGTTACTCTGAGCATCACTTGGGTTTGGCAGTTGATCTTTTGGATTATTTTTATGTCGATTGGATTGTTGCACGAAACAATTATGATAAAGGATTGTACCAATGGCTCAGGCAACATGCTTATGAGTATGGTTTCGTCATTTCCTATCCGCCAGGTGAAAACCCACAGAAAGCTAAAGCGGGCAGCGGGTATTCCATATCAGAACCATGGCATCTCAGATTTGTTGGTTATGACCTTGCAGAATGGTTGTTCAATGCCGGATACATTGATCCACACTCTTCAGTAACGGTAAATGGGATTCTGGAGAATATTTACAAAACAGCTCCTGAGCAATAATTCCATTAAATATTTGGAAATCCAACATCCGCGTTATAATATATGACAGGTCACTGATTTTTATGTGACCATTATTACTGTCTGAGCCATCCGCGAAGATTTATCATAGCGGCTTAAATGTCTAAACAAGTACCAGCCGTATAACCGGAAAGAAACTTGGAGGAATTTTCAATGCCACGTAAATTAATTACCATCGATGCAAATGAGGCAGTAGCATATGTAGCCTATCGGTTGAATGAAGTTATCGCAATATATCCAATAACACCTTCCTCGGCCATGGGAGAACATGCAGATGCCTGGTCGGCTGTTGGTGTTAAGAACCTGTGGGATACCGTCCCTCTGGTGATGGAAATGCAATCGGAAGGAGGAGCCGCCGGAGCAGTTCATGGTGCCCTGCAAACCGGTTCGCTGACCACAACATTCACGGCATCACAGGGTTTGCTGTTAATGATCCCAAACATGTATAAAATAGCAGGCGAATTGACGCCAGCGGTATTCCATGTGTCAGCCAGAACCATTGCAACTCATGCCCTTTCAATCTACGGAGATCATTCGGATGTCATGGCTGCCCGAGCAACCGGATGGGCTCTCCTGGCGTCTAGATCTGTCCAAGAAGCACATGATATGGCTTTAATCAGCCAGGCAGCCAGCTTAAGATCCAGAATTCCATTCCTGCATTTCTTCGATGGTTTTCGAACCTCACATGAAATAAATAAGATTCAGATGCTTTCTGAAGACGATCTCCGGGCGATGATGGATATCGCACTGATCACCGAACATCGTAAACGGGCACTTTCACCCGACCACCCGGTCATACGTGGCACTGCCATGAACCCGGATGTATTTTTCCAGGCGAGAGAAGCCATAAATCCATTCTATACTGCGGCACCGGATCTTGTGCAAGCCGAAATGGATAAATTCAGCAAGTTGGTCGGAAGACAGTATCATCTTTTTGATTACTTCGGTGCGCCGGATGCTGAACGAGTTGTAATCGTGATGGGATCTGGCGCGGAAACAGCGGAAGAGGTCGTACGAGTATTAATGGAGGCCGGTGAAAAAGTGGGTGTCATCACAGTTCATCTGTATCGCCCATTCTCAGTAACCCATTTTATTCAAGCCCTGCCCACTTCAGTGAAAACCTTGGCGGTCCTTGACCGCACAAAGGAACCTGGAACATCTGGGGAACCGCTATTTATGGATGTGGTTAATGCCCTTGAAGAGAGCTATACAGCTGGCATTGAACATTTTAAAGTAAAACCAAGGGTGATCGGTGGCCGTTATGGGTTGTCGTCCAAGGAGTTCACCCCTGGCATGGCCAAGGCTGTATTCGACGAAATGTCAAAGGGAAGTCCTAAAAAACACTTTACCGTGGGTATTCTGGATGATGTTTCATCCCTGAGTTTGGATTACGATGATAGTTATTCAATTGAGGATCCTGCAACAGTTCGATGTCTGTTTTTAGGTCTTGGCTCCGATGGAACTGTGGGTGCCAACAAGAATTCGATTAAGATCATTGGCGAAGAGACGGCAAACTATGCGCAGGGATACTTCGCCATCGACTCCAAGAAATCAGGGTCCTTTACATATTCCCACCTGCGGTTCGGTCCCAAGCCGATTCGTGCACCTTATCTGATTAACACTGGAACCGCTAATTTTGTGGCATGTCACCAATTCTCGTTCCTGGAGCGGTTGGATATTCTAAAATACGCTGCCAATGGTGCTGTTTTTCTATTAAATAGCAATTATTCAGCAGACAATGTATGGGACAAACTTCCAGCAGAAGTGCAAAAAAACCTGATCGATAAAAGAATAAAATTCTATGTCATTGACGCCTATGAGGTGGCTGAAAAAACAGGCATGGGTGGGCGTATCAATACGATCATGCAAACCTGCTTCTTTGCGATCAGCGGTGTTCTTCCCAGAGACGAAGCCATTAAAGAAATAAAAAAGAGTATTAAGAAAACCTATGGCAAACGTGGAGAAGCAGTGATTCAACAGAATTACGATGCGGTTGATCAGGCACTTGCTCATCTGGTCGTGGTTAATGTTCCAGATAAGGTGACCAGTAAGATTACCCGGCGGGCGCCAGTTTCTGAAGAAGCACCCGAATTTGTTCGTAATGTATTAGGGCCCATCATTGAAAATGAAGGCGATCGTTTGCCAGTCAGCGCGATGCCGGTTGATGGAACATTCCCAAGTGCATCTGCGCGATGGGAGAAACGTAACATTACATTGGAAATACCGGTATGGGAACCGGATCTGTGCATCCAATGTGGAAAATGTGCTTTTGTTTGTCCGCACGCTGTAATCAGGCAGAAGGTTTATGACCCAAAGTTGTTGGAAAATGCACCAATCACCTTCAAGTCAACCGATGCCAAATTTAAAGAATTCCCAGGCACAAAATTCACCATTCAGGTTTCGCCAGAAGACTGCACTGGCTGCGCTCTTTGTGTTGAGGCATGTCCGGCCAAAGATAAACAGAATCCTGAACGTAAGGCCATCAATATGGCTGCTCAACCTCCTTTGCGTGAGGCTGAAAGTGAAAACTGGGAATTCTTCCTAGGCTTACCCGAAGCCGATCGCACCGCCATGCTCCCTGGCACAATAAAGAATTCTCAACTGCTACAACCGCTATTTGAGTTCTCAGGTGCATGCGCCGGTTGTGGAGAAACCCCATACCTGAAGCTCGTAACACAGCTTTTTGGGGATCGCGCGCTGGTAGCGAACGCCACTGGCTGCTCCTCTATCTATGGAGCGAATCTGCCAACCACTCCCTGGGCAATCAATAATGATGGACGCGGCCCATCATGGTCCAATTCACTCTTTGAAGATAATGCCGAGTTTGGTCTGGGAATGCGATTGACAATCGATAAGCAAAATGAAATGGCCATTGAATTGTTGAAGAAACTATCCAATAAGATTGGGGATGGTCTTGTTAATGATTTGCTTACAGCTGATCAATCAAGTGAAGAAGGTATCCAAACACAGCGCAAGAGAGTCGCCACCCTCAAAGAAAAATTGACATCCATAAAAGATGATTCGGCAGTGCTTCTGATTGATGTCGCAGATGCACTTGTGAAAAAATCCGTATGGATCATCGGCGGAGATGGATGGGCATACGACATTGGATATGGCGGCCTCGATCATGTCATGGCCTCGGGTCGCAATGTCAATATCCTGGTTCTGGACACTGAAGTATATTCGAACACTGGTGGACAAGCATCCAAGGCCACACCTCTTGCTGCTGTGGCCAAGTTTGCGGCCAATGGCAAGGGATTACCCAAAAAAGACCTGGGTCTGATTGCCATGTCCTATGGGTACATATACGTAGCCCGGGTCGCTTTTGGTGCCAATGATCAACATACACTCAAGTCATTTCTTGAGGCCGAGGCATATGACGGCCCATCGTTGATCATTGCCTATAGCCCATGTATTGCCCACGGTATTGATATGCGCAGAGGATTGGACCAGCAGAAATTAATTGTGCAATCCGGTAGTTGGCCGTTATTCCGATACAACCCGGATTTGATTGACGCGGGTCAGAACCCACTGATACTTGATTCAAAAGATCCATCTGTCTCTTTGGAAGATTATGCATACAATGAAACACGCTTCCGGTCGTTATTGCAGGTTGATGAAAACCGGGCTGAGATGCTTATGACGGATGCAAAAAATGTTCTTCACAGGCGTTGGAAATACTACCGCCATTTGGCGGACATGAATTATTCAAAATCCGATGAGTCTGGTGAGGATGGGAAATAAAGTCTTTCGAATCGTTATCTAAGATCGAGTCATATATAAACACCCCCGCTATTATGTGGGGGTGTTTAATAATCGGGATAATGACGAGGCGTGGTTTTTTACTTCGGCGCTTCGGGACTGGCTTCTGGAGTAACGCGGTGGCGATAGACGATTCTACCCCGTGATAGATCATATGGGGATATTTCCACTCTTACTCGGTCACCAAGTAGGATGCGTATATAATATCGACGCATGCGTCCTGACAGATAGGCTAAAACCTCATGATCGTTATCGAGGCGAACCTTGAACTGCGTTGCTGGCAGTGCTTCGATGATCGTGCCATCGACCTGTATTTTTCCTTCTTCCTTTGCCATGCACACCTCCTTGCCAACATCTATCCAATTTGATGGATTAGATTGATGGTTCATACACCTTGCCATTCTGGCGACGTTTAAAGCGACGAATAGCTTTTTTCTTTTCAATACGGCGCAATTCACTTTTTGAAACAAACCAGCGCTTGCGGCGGACAGTACTCAAAACACCACTTTTCACAACCTTTTTGCGAAAGCGTTTTAGTAATTGATCCTGCGATTCATTTTGACGTAATGTAACACTTGTCATCTTATCACCTCCCCTCTGCTTGATCTAGACAAACCGAAGGGACAAAAAAAACCGGCTGTGCATCAAACGCAGCCGAGATATCCATTCAATGAGTGTAAGAAGGGAAAATTTTACTCGGTAGCGAAATTGGCCTCCAATTATTAAACTTACAACTTAGCCGATTACTCAAGAGTTCTCTTAAGCAATGCAATTATACTCTCATTTTGTTTTAATTGTCAATTTATTCCGATATATCCACTTAATCACAATAAGACCCGAAAAGAGCTTTTGACTGACTCTTCCATAGAAATGCAGAAAGCAATGCCACTTGTTACGATGGATGGGTTATGTTGACGTTTCAGGTATTCTTTGGTATTATGATGCGCATTGAATGCCAGAATCCTCTGGCTTTTCTTGATTATATTAATGAGGAGAAAAACATCAGCGATATAAATTTCAGGGTCAATGAGATCATCCGATCCTCCCAAGTGCGTTTGATAGACGCCAAAGGTGATAATGTCGGTGTCGTACCAATTGATAAGGCACAAAAAATGGCACGGGATGCTGACTTGGATCTGGTCGAGGTGGCGCCAGGGGCAGACCCCCCAGTTTGTCGTATCATGGATTTTGGTAAGTTCCTGTATGAACGCGAAAAGAAAGAGCGGGAAGCAAAAAAATCTCAGACCAAGATAGAAATAAAAGAGATACGATTACGCCCTAAAACCAATATTCACCACCGCCACTTCAAAACGCAGGATGCCAGACGCTGGTTGGAAGATGGGATGAAGGTTCGAGTGAGCATTCGTTTTCGTGGCCGGGAAATAATTCATCCCGAAGTGGCACTTGAAGATCTGAAAGAGATTGCTGAAGAATTATACGATATTTCCACAGTTGAGCAAGCACCCTCTTTGGAGGGAAAGATGATGGGCATGACCCTGACGCCTGCAAAACTGGGCAAGAAACGTTCTCCTTCCACCGGTGAGAAAGCTAAACTAAAAGAAAAGCCGGAAGTGATAGCGGACAAGAAGTCAAAGAAAGTGAACAACCCCAAAGAAACTCCCCCGCAACCCGAACCAACGCAAGTTTGAGTGGGGTCAGTGTTACCAGATGGGCTGTTCAAAGTAAGCCGAAAGCGTTATAATTACGTTGTGTTCGTAACTGCGTCCGGCGATCCCGGATGCAGTATTTTGTGAGAAGGAGTTGTATCGTGCCTCGCAAGTTAAAAACCGGCAAAATCAAACTCAAGACCCATAAGGCCACTTCAAAGCGTTTTCGCTTAAGCGGGTCTGGGGTGCTGATGCGTACCAAAGGTGGCAAGAGTCACCTGCGCCGGCGCACACCCAAGCGCACGAAGGCGTTGTTCACTGAGATGGTGCCCGTTGAGGGTGAAAAAATCCAGAAACGCATCAAACGTTTGGCCCCCAATATGAAGTCTGACTAATCCCTACAGAGGGAATTGTATCCGTTTAGCTGCGGCTGTTGGGTGCAAATAACTGGTTTAACCGGCGCCCAGGGGTTCGCAAAGGAGTAATTCATGGCTCGTGTAAAACGTGGGGTTTCAACCCATCAGCGTCATCGTAAAATATTAAAACTCAACAAGGGTTACTATGGCTCACGACACCTGCTCTTCAGGCGTGCGAATGAAGCTCGTTTAAAAAGCATGTGGTATGCCACACGTGACCGCCGGAATCGGAAGCGCGACTTGCGAAAGCTGTGGATTGTACGCATTAATGCTGCCGCAAGACAGAATGGCATCAGTTACAGCCGACTCATGTATGGGATGCGATCAATGGGTATTGCCCTTAATCGCAAAATCCTGGCAGATCTGGCGGTCAGAGAACCCAGAGCTTTTTCTGAGGTTGTCGAAAAAGCCAAAGGTGCATAACGACTTGTTCCTTCCGGGATACTCATCCCGGAAGTTTTTTATTAAGATACAATCCGGCCATGTCCAAATTATTAGCCTGTGTAATTTTAGCAGGTGATAGACGTCTCGAATTAGTGAGGGGCGATCTAACCAAGGAACGGGTTGATGTGATTGTGAACGCTGCGAATCAATGGCTCATGCATGGAGGAGGTGTGGCGGGAGCAATAGCAAAGAATGGCGGGTCAATTATCCAGGAAGAAAGTAATGACTGGGTGGCCGGGCATGGCCCCATTACCCATATGCAACCAGCTTATACTCGTGCTGGCAAGCTCCCTTGCCGTTATGTTATCCATTCGGTTGGTACGGTATGGGGAGAGGGTGGCGAGAAGGAGAAGTTAAAGCAGGCTATCAACAGTGCTTTGTGCATGGCCATTCGTTTGGAGATGCGAACACTTGCCTTACCCCCAATTTCAACTGGAATCTTTGGTTATCCAAAGGAGATGGCTGCCCCGATTTTCTATTCTACAATACAGGCGTTCTGGTTGGTAAACCCCGATTGCTGTCTGAATTTGATACGCATCACAATCATAGATGAACCAACCAGCAATGTTTTTCTTAATGCATTGATTCAATGGAAGAAGGAGCTGGGTTAACATGCGAACCACTGATCATGATTTGATATCATCACGTAGAAATCCACGAATTCAACGGATCAAGAAACTACTTTCCAACAGTCAATTTAGGAAATCTGAACAGGCGTTTGTTCTTGAGGGAGTGCGGTTGGTTAAGGAAGCGATAAAGTCAGGCTGGCAGATATCCGAACTCCTGATTGATGAGCGGGTTAATTTTCGCAGTCAGGCATTGGTTCGGGAGGCTTTTCTCGCGGGCACCTCCAGTTTCTTGGTATCTGAATCAGTTCTGGCGGATATTACCGACACTGAAACTCCCCAGGGGATCGTTGCAGTCATTGTCCAACAAGATATTCCACTTCCACCTTTGATGGATTTGATATTGATACTGGATGCCATACGGGATCCGGGCAATGTTGGAACAATCCTGCGAACTGCCAACGCAGTTGGTGTGAATACGGTATTAATCACGCCGGATACAGCTGATCCCTTCTCCCCAAAAGTGTTGAGAGCTGGAATGGGCGCGCAATTAACTCTGCCATTAAGGGAAATGGATTGGCCAGAGATTGCCCAATGTGTCCATGGTCAATCTCATATGAAAACATTACTGGCGGATATACACAATGGTCAGCCGTTATGGGAAGTGGATTTAAGCCAACCCGTTGCATTGATCATCAGCAATGAAACGGCTGGTCCAAGTATACCTGCCTGTGATTTATCCGATGGCATCATCACGATTCCCATGCCAGGTGACAGTGAATCATTAAATGCTGCCATTGCAGCATCGTTATTAATGTATGAAGTCTTACGGCAAAGGCGATAGGTAGTGATTCGTATTAATATTCGCGGAGGGAATCCTTGACAAGATCCATGGTCACAACATCTGGACTGATGATCACAAGGGTTGAAGACACACTATAACTGATTGTTGCTGTCTGTTCTATCGTAACCCATTTTATCTGACTATCGGTTTGCGACACAGGATCCCCCCAACGTTTGGATCCGTATTCCTCGAATGCATCTAGAAATTCCTTTGCATCTCGATTTGTATCCCAGACAGTTCTCATGATCAGAACAGACTGACCCAATTCTGTGTTGGTATATACCTGATATTGATCACCACCCCATCCAGCAGCCGCCGCATGCGCTACTTCTTCATCCAGTTGATAATTTTCATGATACCCTTTGGCCAACATCAGATAGGTATACCATTCCCCAACCACATCATTGTATGTTAAATTCCAGCCTTCGCCAAGAGAAGAGGATATATTGGAGAGTGTTACAACAACCGGTGAGTCATCTGGATATCGGCTGGGATGCATAATCTGTTCGGTGCTGACCGGTGGATTGGCATAGGCATTGTTGATTGCCTGCCAATGCCCTTGATCATACAGCATCTGAACAAATTCCAGACCTGCTGTGTAAGGGAAAAGGAAATCCTCTTTCATAAATTCCGGGGCGGAATCGTATATGGGGCTTTCATAACTCTGATAAAAATCATCGACGTCAGATTGATCTTGTTCACTAGCATACTGGTAAAACCAATTGTATTCTGTCAGGACCGCGTCACCTTCAATCAATGCGGTTATGGCTGCACAACGTTCACTATCAAGTTGACAGTCCTCATCGTTTATCTTTAAGCCATTACGGAAATCAAAATTTTGATCCTGCAGAACATGGGTATATTCGTGTGCATAGGTCATTTTTTCAAGACCGCCAAAATCAATGTTCCGAACAACATACATTTCCTTGATTTCATCGTCGTAATACCCGGCGATTTGTTCGCTGTATAGATCCTCATAAAAAGTGATTAAGTCAAAATCTTGAGGGAGTAATCCAAAAACACTAAGTGTAGCAAGATCCGCCAGAGCATCCTCATGTGTGTAATCAACCAGAAAATCGTTTATCACATTATCGCGAAGCTCATCCTCACTTAATAATGCGCGAGGTACGGTGCCATTCGGTTGCAAACCGCGAATATCGATAACCTGATTTTGGATTTTATCCATGGTTTTGGTTATATTTTCAGAAAGCCCTGGCTCCTGTACGGCTATTCCGTTATCGGTTGGAACGGCTTCGGGTGTTTCCTGACAAATTTCTTCCGGGCAATAGGTGGAACTGGGCTGCAGGATACCTGATACTGCTGAGGTCATTGTTGGTTGTGGATTATTTTGGTCCCAAATATATACACCCGTACCGACTGCAGCAACAATTGCAGTTAGTAGACAGGCGCAACCCAATATGATTAAGCAGGTTATCCAGATGCGTTTGTTCATTGGGTATTTCCTCCAACATAATTAAGGGCATAGCGCGCGTCCAGATAATTGGGATTAATATGTAAAGCCCTGTTGAACTCTTCGATGGCGGCCGTCTTATTACCCTCTCGGAATAAAGCCCAGCCATACCATAGGCGGTTTTCCTCCGAAGTGGGCGTGATTTTCAATGCATATTCCGCCAGGGCTTTAAGGTCATCGTTTCGGGCTGTTTTAAAATATGCGATGAATGGTCCAAATTGATGGCGTAACATTCTCTGGGGAATTCCCAAACGAATGGCTGTATCATATGCTTGCGCCGATTCAGCATTACGCTCGAAGTAGAGCAGATTTGTTCCCACATTGAACCAGGCATATGCATCATCCGGGTTGATCTCTGTTTCATCATATGCCTTATTCAACGCGTTGAACCGGTTGGTGTCTTCTTCCCAATTTTCACCAACAAGAGCCAGCAGTGTCTCTGTTTGATTGGGGAGAAAAACCAGCAGATACGCGCGATTAAATGCCTTCCAATTTTCATCAAGCTCTGCATATGTTAAAAGCCTGTTCGGGCTGTACCAAGAGTCTTGAGTTGTGAACAGGCCGGCATCATCGTCATAACCGGTTACGAGCAGGTAATGTCCTCCCCAACGGTCATCATTAATCCGATATGACTGGTCAAGACGCATACCACTCTCTACGATGACCGGGAACCCATTGGCGATAAGGCGTTTTAATAGCTGAATATCACCTGACACGCGGTATTCTGCATTCAACCAACCAGCCCTGTTTCTGACGAAGTAGACCAATTCGTCAATATTAACATTTTTATCATCGATGTTTGGTTTGATAATTTCAGCGATATCATTCTGATTGCCTACCCAGCCATACATGCGCAAGATCATGGCCAGAGTGGCTGCACCGCAATTGTTATAGACTTCCTTTTCATATTCCGGTGCTTCCAGTATCAAGCGCGCTGGCAGCGGAGCAGGAGTGTTATTAGGCGTAGTGTGGGGAGTTGCCTCCGATAATGTCCCAATGGGGGTTAGTCGATCCAATGATAAATGAGGTTGGGGTAAAGCTGTCGGGGCATATTTAACCGGATCAAAGATACTACGGATATATGTGGTTGCCACATCCATGCGCCAGTTCACCCGCATTTTAATGTCGGGTGATTGGTAAGCTAAGACAGCTATCAGTATCGTTCCAATGGAAACAAGACTGATAATTACCCAGATCCATTTTTTCATTCGCGCAATTTTACCAAAGGAATGCTGGTATACACTGTGGTGGGCTAGTCTCTAACCATCTTATTAATCCCCATTGGTGATGGTATGGTCTGGCTTAATAAAATATTGGGTGAAATCGTTCATCCTGGAAAAATGGATTCAAAGGCTTCAGGTGCATATTTCTGTACCAAATCTGAAGAGAGCGCATTCTCTTTACAAATAGAGGCATACAGATCAACGCTCGGTCTACGAATTCTTTTCTGGGTGGCTACATCCAATCCCCAAAGGCCGAAGCGTTGTGACCAGCCACGTTCCCACTCAAAGTTATCAACCAGCGACCAGTGGAAGTATCCTTTGATCGGCCAGTTGAAATTTACAGCGCGCCATATTTTATGAATGTGTTGGGTTATGTATCGCGGCCGCATTTTATCCTCGGCATCCTCAACACCATTTTCGGTCACATAGATTGGCCGGTTGAAATGCAGTGCCCAATGTAAAGCTTCAAACATGCCATCTGGAACATTGGCAATAAACCCCGATCCACTCAGATCCGAGCCGTCTGGATAATGCAAGCGACCAAACAGTGTGGACGGATTGCGTATATCAAAAGAAACAATATCCTGTGAATAATAGTTCACGCCAATGAAATCCTGGGTGTTACTCGCTGCCGGAACACGCTTACGAGTTGTGAGTAAAGAGAAGACCCCATTTTGAGCCGCATATGCAAATGTATGGAAATTACGTTTCAGTTGTCTGGCAAGAAAAGATTCGGGAAGACACCAGTTGTGGGCAGGTTTTATGCTCCGATAGTTATGCGCCATCCCGACCAGCGCGTCAGACTGCAACTTGTGAATGGCATGATAACTACCCGCGTGAGCCTTCAACAAGTTTACTCCAGCGCGAAAAGCTCTAACCAGGCTGTTATATCCCGGTGGGAACCCTCCATGCATGTATCCGCCAAACAGGTATACATTCGGTTCATTAATCGTGACCCACAAGTGGACATAATCCTTGAAGGCTTTGACGACTTTTCTGGTGAATTTAATGAAACATTCCACCGACTTCTCATTTTCCCAACCACCCTGTTCATTGAACCAAATCGGATCGGTAAAATGATGAAGCGTAACCATTGGAACCATGTTGCGCTTTATAAGTCCTTTCAACATCTCCCGGTAAACGTCGATTGCATTATCATCCCAACGGCTGGGGGATGGCTGAATGCGACTCCATTCTATCGAGAATCGATGCGCATTTTGATGTGTATTAGCAACCCGGTCGAAGTCCTCTTCCCATCTTCCACCCCACCAGTCGCAGGCCAATCCGGATTTATCACCATTTAGGATATTTCCAGGAGTTTGCTCCCATTGCCACCAGTTATTATTGGTATTGTTTCCCTCCACCTGGTGCGCAGCAGTTGCCGTGCCCCATAGAAAACCTGAAGGAAACTGGTATTTTGCTCTTGGCATATTCTGCTCCTGATGTATCGATCATGTCATGATAAGGGAGGGGGCATAACGCCTGTCAGGTGCCAGCTGCGATATGCCCCATCTACCGCCTGTTCCTTCAATTCTATCTGGCCTGTGTGTTGTTGTCAAAGCTGCTGACAGGGCCAGTGACTTTTTAGTTTAAGGTTGAGCAAGGTATTACGGAATAACCATATTGAGATTAAAATCGGATGGACAGATCTGGTTCAAAGGGCACGATGGGCAATCCGGTTTACGGGGATGGCAGACCTCACGACCAAGGCGGATGATGTTGAGATGTGAAGAATAATATGAGTCCTCATTGAAAATGGATTCAAGATATTGGTGGGCGTTTTCCACACTCATTTTTGGATCTCGCAAATCAAGCCTGCCTGTGACACGAAAAATGTGTGTATCTACAGGGAAAGCCGGTTTTCCAAGAGAGAAGCACAATACGATGGCTGCAGTCTTCGGTCCCACTCCCTTAAAACGTAGCAGCCAGTTGCGTGCTTCTTCTGTGTCAAGTTTTCGTAAAAAATCAAGCTCAAGCTTACCCCGTTCCAATGTAATTGATCGTAAAACCTGTTGAATGCGGGGACCTTTCTGATTGGCCAAACCTGCACTTCGGATAGCTGACACAATGGAGTCGGTACTGGCATCCCTTACTAACTCCCAGGACGGATATTGCGTTCGAAGGTTGTTAAAAGCGATATCACGGTTGTGGTCGCTTGTATTTTGTGAAAGTATGGTGGAGACCAATTCATCCAATGGCGGTAAAGGATTACGCCAATGAGGAGCTCCATAATAATCATTTAATAATAGGTTTATAGATTCCGCCCTTCTTTGGCGTATTTCTAATAATTGATCATCGGTATCTTTCACAAGGTCATACCTCTATTATTAATGGGAATTGTGCACGAATCTCACTCAACAAGCTATTATCCCGATTGTCAATAAGTCAGGTGGCATAATAACGGATAGTGGTGATTGTTGATCGATATGAATACCTTCCGGTATGTGAAGGATATAAGTTGATGTTTTCAATATGAGGGTCTTTACCCTCGATGTAGCCCCACATTATTAGAATAAGGTGTTGCCTGATGGGTGTTTCTGAGTAGGGTGAGAAAACCAACAACCTGGGATATGCATGAAGCTCTCCGGTATTGAGGACAATCGTGAGTGAGCCAAGATGACCGGTTTCTCAGCACCTCGATAAGAGAGCTCATTTACTGAACTGTAGGGGACAATTCCCATACTAAGGAAGCGTGACGCTTCTCGAAAGGTACTAGCCACAGTCTGCAGATTCTATTTGAGGAAGGTGATGATACTGGTAATAACGTTTGATACCAAAGCGAAGGCGTTTGTAATAATATGTTGACTCTTCACTGGAGATTTTATTAAGCAAGGATGGTAAGAATTGTTCAATCGCATCCGGTGGTGTGTTTTTATTCGCAAGCGATGTCAGTTTCTTCTGAATGGTTTGAAGGAGTTTCATTTGCCATCGGATTTGTTCATGGCTGACTGGTTTGGTCCGCCCACCAATCACTGTGTAGTTTTTATATTTATCCAAAAGCAGTATTAAAGATTCCTGCCAGGCAGACAGGTCAGCTTGGGCAAGAAAAGGTGGTTGATTTGGGATTACCGCATCTCCAATGAAAATCAGGTTGTCATCTGGTAGGATTACCCAAATCGCCCCAGGAGCAGAACCAGGGTGATGTTCCAATATTATGGGAGAAGCCCCCCATGTCAAATTAAGCTGGTGACTGAAAGAGAATTCTGGTAAAGCCCAGCGAATTGGACCGAGATTACCACAACGCTCAGATGCTGACCCTGTTTCTGGTTCCTGGGGTTTGATGGATGTGGGACGATTGCGAAAGATCTGGGTGGTTCTTTCCTGTGCAATCACAATGCAATCCATCGCCCGGACTCCCACGGTCCTGTCAATATGTCCATCCAGATTAACCAGCAGGCGTGGATTGTGGTTGGATAGGTTTTGAATGGTGGTTCGCCAAGATCTGATATCCTCGGGTTTAATGGGGGCATCGATCAGCAGTACATGTTGATCACGAACTATTGCTCCTAGCGTTACACCCGCAAAACCCGTTTCAATATATACACCGTCTGTAATCTGTTCCATAATACTCCTGTATAACAGGTTGGATTATAGTATGTTAAAGCATATTATGATGGGGGCTCGGATTCTCTCATGATAGGAATAGTGAAAAGGAATCGGGCACCTTTATCGACTTTATTTTCAACCCATATCCGACCACCATGTGCTTCAACTGCCAATTTGCAGAAAGCCAAACCAAGTCCAAAACCATGCATACTTGACACACTTTTTAATCGCATGAATTTATTAAACACATTTTCCAGTTGATCCTCTGGAATCCCAGGACCACTATCCTCAACTGAAAACACGATTGCCCCGATATCCTCTTTCAAATTGATGATCACCTTGGTTTTTGAAGGTGAGAACTTGACAGCGTTTTCCAATAGATTGATCAACACCCGCCTGATCATCTCACCATCAACCATAATATCTGAAAGTCTACCCTGACAGTGGATCTCGAAAGTGATATGTTTAACGGCAGCCATTTGGCGACTGATTTCAATGGCATCCTTCACGATATTTTTGGGTGAATTAATGTCGGAGTGGACGATTGATTCTCCCTCTTCGATCCTGCGAATATCGAGCAGGGAGTTCACCAGCCGCATGACTCGTTCTGTCGAGCGGTGCGCAACCGATAAAATCGTTTTGACCGATTCGTCTTCATCTTTTCCAAGCTGGTGCGCCAGAATATCCAGACTGGAGACCACGTTCGAAAGAGGTGAGCGAATATCGTGATAAACCATTGTCATGAGGTCTTCTTGAATATTCTCCATCTGTTTTCGTTCGGTAATATCTCGGATAATCCATTGCAGATAGCTCTGTTTTCCCAAGGTGACTTGGCCGACCTTCACCTCCACAGGAAGCTTATTTGTCTTGGAGAGAACAAGCTCTGATTCGTATATTACAAAATCAACCTTTTTTAATTTTGAAAAACCTGCCCCGAGTCGTGAATAATCAGGTTTATGAATTTCCATAATACTTGTTTCATGGGACAAATGGAGTCTTATGTCAGCGACTCGTTCCACCGCCCGGTTGACTTCGATCACGCGACCATCCCAGTCTGTTATAAAGAGCATATCATTCGATGCTTCAAAAAGAGTCTGGTATCTTTGTTGAGCGTGTTCCAGGCGAGTGTATAGACGTGCGTTATAAACCGCGACCCCGGCCAGATTGCCGATGTCTTGGACAAAATTGAGTTGTCGTTCAGTAAAGAAACCCGGCTTGGAATGAACGATCGTTAAAACGCCGACAAGCTCCTTATGTGAAATAAGAGGAACACAAATAGCGCATTTCGCGCCTGTGCGATTTATGGCATCATCAGGGCGCCGGTGCCAGCGTTCGTCTTTACTGGTGTCTGGAACCAATACAGCTTTTTCTTCTTGCAGCACCCAGCCTGCCAATCCTTGTGAGAGTGTGTTGTGAAGTTGTCGGGTTGTGTGATTTATAAATTTGCCTTGATAAATGATGGCGGCATCCATGGGTTCATGCTTTTCATCCAACGTGATGATGGCCCCTCTTTCACCATTGATGGCCTCTACCGATTTCTTCAAGGTGTTTTCAAGAGTTTGTTTAAGCGATAGATCCTGAGTTAGTTCACGATTAATATCGCTTAATAAGGCTAAGTTATGATTATCATCGCCGATGCTAAATCGCTCTGACTTCATTTTGGGGCACCGTCAACCAGTTATATATAAACATTTCTTGAATATAACTACTCATTAATAATGGTTATATCATATTAGTATATCGCTGTCATCACAGGTCTATTATTTTCGTAAAGCGTTGCACCGTTCACAGTCTGGGCGTTGACACAATAATGCACTCGGATCTTTTTGGATCATGTTGCATACGACGGATATCAAATCACGCAATGGTAGTGCCTTGATTTCCAAGCCCGCCAATCCAAGTGATCCACAATAGGGTTCAAGACTGCTTGAAATGGCATTAAACCCGAAGGAACACCCCGGAAAATTAGCGCATTCAACCAGGTCATTTTCGGTTAACGCCCAGCGTACAAATGTCTTGCGATTCGCCATGAGTTCCCCCAAATGGATACTGGTATTAGCGGTATGGTCAACATTAATAAGAACAACCTGACCATCATTCGCCATCATATTTTCGATGACTGCCAGCGGATTCGATAGTGTCTGAGTGGACAGGTACTCTTCTGAATGCAAACCAAAAAAAGACAGAATCGGATGCTTTGACCGCTCAACTCCCGGCAGCCTGCTGAAGACTCTGGGAAAATCACCCAACGCTTCATCTGGTGGCATACGGATGTCAAAGGCTTCCACCATTTCGTTTGCCTGTCGGCCAGAGCCATAGGTGATACCATTGTCAGGCGGGCCTTTCTCAGGGATAAGCATCGTCCGGTAGGTGAACGCTGGGGTAACCACCGCATAGGTATTGGCCGTCAGGGCACCAAGCAATGTTTCCACACCGCCCTTGATGGATTCAAATGGATCCCGGGCAACGTGAATGATCACAGGATGACTGGGACTTAACCCCAGTTTCATAATCCCCTTTTCCAGCTCGCGATAGCTGATCATGAGATGATTACCTGACGATTGCGGGAATCCTGCGTGGATGGGTGTGAAAAGGTTGTGTTTATTGGCTGTTGCATTGAACAATATCTCCATCATTCATAAGACTGTTTAGAGGCATACCAAAATATGGGGACGGGTCAAGTGTGTTGGATATATCCAACTCATTCAGATATCGTCCGTTAACATCACTTAAGACAATAGACAGGTGAAGATGAACACCAGTTGGGTTCCCGGAGTCTCCTGAATAATTTCCCTGATAACCCAGTAGTGTTCCAGCTGGGACGAAAAGATCGTTTGTTCCGGGCACAAACGGGTCGCTAATATATGAGTTGCCATTTTTATCCGCCATATGGGTATAGTAAACCCAGATTTGCCGGTGTGGGTAAAGTGGATCCTTGGGGATACGAATGATGATAGATGATTTCCACCCTATCTGGCGGGTCAGGTAACCATCAAAAACCGAAAATACTGGCGTTATTCCTGATGCTGTTCCTGCAAAGATGTCAATACCTTGATGTTTGTGGTTAAGCTTGAACTGATCACCCCAGAGAAAACCAACGTAACCACTGGTAGGCAAATAAAAAGGTGCGCCTGGACATCGGTCGTTCGCCTTGATCGACCAATCGGCATGCTCAATAGGCTTATTGAGCCAGGCGACTAGTCGCTGTGAGCGAGATAATGAAGATTGGAACAGGTGTACAGAAAAATATCCTGCCACGATCAATATGACGGCCAGAACAGAGAGCGTGATGACTGTTAGGCGATTCATTCAAGTGCTGAAGACCCCTATTGAAGCTGCTGGAAGTCGATCAGGATTAAGCTCCGTTGGCAGTCTGAATAGGTATTAAAAAAGAATTGTTCCGACACCGGTTTTCCATCATCAGCAAGTATTTGGATGGAGAGGGTCGCCTCAGAGGCATTCAATGCTCCACCCAGATAGAATTCATATCCACCCGGTCCATATTGAGGTGCGGCACCGCTAAGGGTGGTCTGATGATAGATATCAAATCCGAGCGTGCCATCCAATAAGAGGGTGATACCAAGGGCTGGATTTCCTGCAAGGTCTGTGACCACACCACCAACACCCATCCACGTGCAGCCTACATTTGAATTAATGTCAGTGGCGGGTATTGCGGTAATTGTGTTCCTTATTGAAAAATATGTACCTGGCGGCAAGGTTGCTGTTGGGGGAAGAGGCGTTATTGTTGGCCAGGGTGTATATGAGGCAATCACCTGCAAGGTGGGTGAAGACACAGGTAAACCGAATGATAATGTTGAGTAGGTCGAGGTGGGAGTCCAGGTGGCTGGAAAAACACGCGGGGTGAATGTGGCCGTTGGAGTGGGGGTTGCTGTCATGGATGGTGGAAAAGGATTGATCGGAAGGTATGGGTTTGTTAATAAGACAAGGACATAGGATGACATGCAGCAGGTTCCAAGAAGCATTATTACAGCCAGTATGTTCCATAATGGCGTCAACGACATTTTTTTTGCAGTTTTCTTGGGTTTCTCGTTTTTTTGTTTTACCATCACAATACCCCTGCTTCAGATCTGAATGTCAATCGAACTTGCTGATCGGCGATCTGCAAGCCAATCTGAAAGTACCTGGTGTTGTTGGGAAAGCATTGCATCGGGAGAAAGTTCGTGGTTCATGTCTTTCTCAACGACCAGGAGGATATGCCAACCGATGGCGGATTCGATCGGTTCGGTATATTTTCCAATATCTGTGGTGAATGTCGCATTTTCAACTTCTGGTGTATTCAGGTAACCACGTGGAAACCAACCCAAATCGCCACCGGTTATTGTGTCAAATTGATATGCCAGATCAGTAAAATCAGCACCATTATCCAATTGGGATTTCACTGAAAGTGCGGTTTGTTCATCCGCAAGTAGAATCTGGCGGGCATGTAACTGTTCAGTTTGCAATGGAACAGACGCAATTAATTGATCGCGCATCCATGCTGCAGCGATTGAGCGTTGCAAAGACCCTCGCAAACTGTTGTCAGTATAACCATAATGTTCCTGCCAGCTGGTAAGCGCCTGGGTGCCACCCATCTCCACGGTCAACAGGTTGATTCGTTCATCAAGCTCGTTATCAGAGATCTGAAATCCTGATTGATATGCTGATTGTGCCAGTAGAGTTTGATTGATCAGCTCATCAATTATCAAAAGTCTGGGTTCGATTCCGCCTGCAGTAGTGATACCGGTATCTTTGGTGGCAATCATATAACGATTGAGTTCGGCTTGATATTCCGCAATCGTGATTCCCTCACCGTTTACGATAACAGCCATGGGTTCCATGGTTGGTGTGGGAACACCAATAGTTGGATTGGGGGTTGGTCCTGCACCGGTTTTGTTGCAACCCATAAAAATCAAGCAAAAAATAACAGCGGAGAATCCGATAATGGTATTACGCATTATTGTCATTATACCTTTATCCGCTTCTTCTGTTGTCAATATGAAAGAGCGTGGAGGACATCCACGCTCTTTGACTTATACAATGGTCGGTTTAGTACTCAGGCGGTGGCATCGGAGCCGGTTTATCCTTCTCCGGCACATCCGTAATCAATGCTTCTGTGGTCAGGATCATAGCGGCGATGGACGCGGCATTTTCAAGTGCACCACGTGTTACTTTTGCAGGATCAATAACGCCGTTTTTCACCATATCACCATATTTTTCGGTTAGAACATCATAACCAAGACGGTCGTTCTTCTGATCGAGTTGTTCCTTGCGAACGGTTTCAACAATCACCGAGCCGTCTTTACCAGCATTTTCAGCGATTTTCCGCATCGGGAATTCCAATGCTTTACGCACGATATTCACACCTATTTTTTCATCATCATGCTCTAACTTAATCTTGGCAACAGCAGCCATCGCATTGATCAGGGCAACACCCCCACCAGGAACTATGCCTTCTTCAACGGCAGCGCGCGTGGCTGAAAGGGCATCTTCCACGCGGTGTTTCTTCTCTTTTAATTCCGTCTCAGTGGCTGCACCAACACGGATGATCGCCACACCACCGGTTAGTTTTGCCAGGCGTTCCTGCAGTTTTTCGCGATCATAATCGCTGGTGGTGTTATCAATTTCAACCCGGATCTGTTCGATGCGGCCTTTAATGGCTGCGCTTTCACCCTTACCACCCACGATGGTGGTGTCATCCTTGTCGGATTCAACCTTCTCGGCTTTCCCGAGATCGGTGAGTGTGGTTGTATCCAACTTGCGGCCGGTCTCGTCTGAAATGACGGTGGCCCCGGTCAGGATGGCGATATCCTGAAGCATAGCTTTGCGACGATCACCAAAGCCGGGGGCTTTTACGGCGATGACATTGAGCATGCCGCGCAATTTATTCAGTACCAGGGTTGCCAATGCTTCACCATCGATATCCTCAGCGATGATCAGAAGTTCGCGCTTGCCAACCTGTACCAGCTTTTCCAGTAACGGAACGATGTCTGTGGCAGCGGAGATTTTTTTATCAGTGACCAGGATATATGGATCGGATATGGAGGCTTTCATATGCTCAGCATCAGTGATGAAATAGGCTGAGATGTAACCACGATCGAACTGCATACCTTCGACATACTCGGTTTCGAATTCAAGTCCTTTGGATTCTTCAACGGTGATAACGCCGTCTTTTCCGACTTTATCCATTACTTCAGCGATCAACGATCCGATGGTGCGATCCTGGGCTGAGATGGTTGCCACGTTTGAGATTTCGTCTTTGGTCGTGATCTCAATGGATTGTTTTTTAATATCATCGGCAACCGCTTTGGCAGCAGCTTCAATGCCGTGTTTCAACAACATCGGATTTGCACCTGCGGCCAGGTTTTTTAGACCCTCGGTAACGATGGCATGTGCCAGCACTGTTGATGTGGTGGTGCCATCTCCGGCGATGTCATTGGTTTTCGTGGCTGCTTCCTTGAGCAGTTGGGCACCCATATTCTCAAAGGGATCCTCGAGTTCGATCTCCTTGGCAACAGTGACACCGTCATGTGTTATGGTAGGTGATCCGAATTTGCGATCCAGGGCAACATTGCGGCCTTTTGGTCCCAAAGTTGTTGCCACTGCGTTGTTAACCACATCCACACCAGCTTTCAAGCGCCGGCGGGCTTCTTCTGCAAATACAAGTTGTTTTGCTCCCATAGCTTACTCCTTATTCAATAATGATGGATTTATTTAACAATAGCCAACACGTCGCTCTCACGCAGGATGATCACTTTCTTTGCATCCAGCTTGATTTCCGTACCCGAATACTTGGCGAAGAGGACGGTGTCTTTTAGCGCCACTTCCATAGGGATCCTTTCGCCCTTTTCATTGCGATCCCCAGGGCCCACTGCCAGCACAATCCCTTTCTGGGGTTTTTCCTTGGCTGTTTCGGGAAGAACAATGCCGCCCGCCGTGATATCTTCTTGTTCGATGGGTTCGACAACCAGACGATTTCCAAGGGGTTTTAGTTCCATTTCCATGCCTGCCTCCATAATAAAATTGGTCTAAACCATTTGAGTATTTAGCACTCTGACTCAATGAGTGCTAAATCAATAGAATAATACCCATTTTCTAAATGGAAGTCAAGGGGTTATCAAATTTCTTATGGAAAATTTACATTTCAGGGAGCTATTCTGAACAGATTTCTTCACCTGCATTAACAATACCCATAATGGTCGCATCACCAGAGTAAAGAGCCTTTACCTGACCAAGAACATCCATAGCCCGTACGCAGTAATCATCACCCTCTTCATGTAGGCCGGCCAGGACTGACCCATAGGTGAAATAGTAAACCACCGTGTTGTCTGATAATGGCATGCCTTGTACGACCACCTCGGGATCAGTGTCAGGATCGCACTCACGCACTTCGCAGCTTTGTTCGACCGGGCAGCCCAGAAGGCCGCATTGCAGGGCTGGAATAGATCCCTCATAGTTGCGCCCTTTATAGTAAACCAATCCTAATTGGGCATACACATCCGGGCTGCTGGGATTAATCCGCAACGCTTTCAACACGTTTCGGGCGGCGATTAGATGCTGCCCATCCTGAACATATGTGTTGGCAATTGCCAGGTAGGGGATGGGATCGTTTACCCCCAGTTGTTCATTAATATTTGCCGCTTTCGCAAAATACTCCAACGCCTGATCATACAGTTCAACATGACGATAGATCTTGCCAATCGATATATACAGGAATGTAAGATTGGGGTTGATCGATACAGCCGCCTCGTATTCCTGGATGGCACTGTTGTAATCACCAAGGGATTCGAGTACATAAGCATTTATTCGGCGTACATCCATCAGGTTTGGATTCTGTTCGGCTGCCTGGCGAGCATATTGCTGGGCTTGCAACCATTTCTGTTGATCTACCAGAACCTCTGCATAGTATGCCAGGGCGAGAGTATTAGCCGGATCAAGTTGAATGGCATAAACAGCTTCCTGCTCAGCCTCGCTTAGCATTGCACCAGCATCCGCTCCAGCCAGGCTGGCATTCCAATCCAACACAAATGATCGAATGGCGTGAACTGTACTATCTTCAGGTGCAAGTTCTTCCGCCCGGTCAATATTGGCTAGGGCATCTTGCAGACGGGTCAGCTTTTCTGCATCTGTGGTCAAGAGATTGGATGAATAGGTTTGAATGCGGGCCAGTTCAGCCCATAACTGTGGATTATCAGGATCAGTGAGAGTGGCCAACTGGTAGGCAGCGATGGCTTTATCAAGGTCACCAGCCATAAAGTGGGTTTCCCCTTCAAATGCATAAGAGAAGGATGTGCGGGTGGGGGTTGGAGTGGGCAGGAATAATGGTTGGACATCACCCGTGTTAAGGCTTCGAATCAGTACCAACCCCATAACTATCAAGACAATCCAAATCATGATGCGATTGGGATTGGATTTGGGTGCGCTTTTTCGAAAACTGGGTTCACGACCGGAGAGTTGCATGATGGTTCTTCAGATGATTTCAGGGAGTCGGCGTCACTTCAATTTCCACAATGGATGTGGGGAGGATCTCCAGATTCGCCTGGCAGATACGGATCATTTCCTGCGCGTTATAAACCGAGGTTTCGTCATCCATGACAGTTTGTAAAATGGTTTGAGCGATTTGAACTGCTTCACCACATTGATTAAGACGGGCCAGTGCCAGACCGTAGGTGTAATAATACTCCATGATTCGCATAGTGTAATCCAGCGGCAAACCCTTGATCAGTGTCCCATCTTCTGTACTGCCTCCGCGAATGGCCATACGCAGAGAAATGACTGCATCAGCGTATTGCTGATTGCGATATAGCATTGATCCTAAATTCCCATGCATGAATGGATCAGTTGGATTATCATTTACGGCTTGCTGGGCATACTGGATGGCTTTGGCATATTCACCAATTTTTACGTATGCACGGGCGATGTAGGTCTCGGGCAGCGGATCACTGGGATTTAACGCATTGGCTTGGATGAACTCATCAATAGCGGAACTGTACTCTTCGATGGCTAAAAGAGTGCGTCCGAGAGCCAGGTGTAAATCTGCAAACTTGTCATTAATCTGTATGGCAGCCTGATATTCCGCAATGGCTTCGTTGAAGTTCCCGGTCTGTTCCAGCACGATCCCTCGCGCCCGGTGTGTTTCCATGCTATTGGGATCAAGCAGTTGAGCTCGTCGCGAAGCTTCGGCCGCCTCATCGATCGTTCCGACCAATCCTTTACCCTCTGATACACGGAGTGTTAATATTTCTGCGAGGTATGCATTGGCCAGGGCATTGTTGGGATCGATCTCCAGTGCGGTGTTTAAAGAGGCTTCTCCCAACTGATATTCACTCTGCAACCCCAGGATCCAACCCCGCACGGCATATGCCAATGAATTATTCTTGTTTAGGAGAAGGGCATTTTCAGAATTTATGAGCGCATCATCCAGATTACCTGACAGGACCTGCAGGCGAGCCAGAGCCACATAGTTGGTTGCATTCTGGGGATCGGCTAAAATTGCGGTCTTATATGCATCAATAGCCAGGTTGATTTTGCCTTCTTTAGCCAGGGCCTCAGCCTCAGCAGTATACGCGTGTGGGTCACGGGTCGCTGTGGAGGTGGAAATGAATAATGGGTGATCTATTGCCGGGACAACTGCCTGCTCAATGTATAAGAACACCGCAATAAGGATAACCAATATAAATATGAGCCAGGGTTTGGTACGCTTGCGTTTACGATTTAAATTCCACTTGCTGCCTTTCAAATACATATTTTCATCTTATCATTTGTAATTGAAGTGCGTCAAGTTGTATGAATGAGGGTTTCATGATAATTTTCTGGCAGATAACCTTGCGGACTACATGGCAACAGGCTAGAATGGGTTCATGCGTGTGGATTTGTTTAGCTTGTTTCCCCAGGTTTTTATTCCATATCTGGATGTCAGCATTATCCAGCGTGCCATCCAAAACGGTCTGGTCGAAATTCATAGCCACGACATACGTGATTGGGCCAGTGATCGACATCACACAACAGATGATGTGCCATATGGTGGTGGGGGGGGGATGGTATTGAAACCAGAACCGGTATTTGCAGCAGTGGAAGACATCCTTGGCTCTCCACCGACTTGTCCACTGGTGTTGATGACTCCGCAGGGGAGGTTATTTGACCAACAGACGGCTTTCCAGCTGTCACAGCTTGACCATCTGGCCATCCTATGCGGAAGATATGAAGGTATAGATGAGCGTATTCGCAAGGCTCTTGTGACTGATGAAATCTCAATCGGAGACTATGTTGTGACGGGGGGGGAGCTTCCGGCTTTGATAATTTTGGATGCTTTTATCCGTTTGATCCCTGGTGCACTCGGTGATCCGGATGGTGCCCAGGATGATTCGCACGCATCCGGGTTGCTGGAATATCCACACTATACGCGACCGGTGGAGTTCCGCGGAATGCGTGTGCCGGCAGTGTTGCAATCCGGTAACCATGCCGAGATTGCTTCATGGCGACGAAGTCAGGCATTGAAACGCACTTACCAGCGCCGCCCCGATCTATTGAAAACAGCTTCACTCAGTAAGAAGGATATTGATTATCTGGATGAGCTATCACACGATGACAGAAAACCCGGGTAATTTTGTAACCATTGAAATCTATGACAGCTACAAAAGCCACCAGTTACCTATTGAAATAAGAAACTGTTGAACGTCTTGTCATTTCCAAGCCGGCGTTTGCCACTTATCAATACAGGGATTTCTTCCTTAACCCACTGTTTGATGGGTGGCTGCTCTATCTGGTAATCCGATGATTAAGTATCTTAATGGTGTTCAGAGAAAACCATTTCATATATGTTTTTTACCATGCGATTGGAGAATGAGTTGATTCTTCCTGGGGTCGGTTACCTGGCAGCTGCTTTAATTCTTTGGGCGGCGATAGACCCGCTGGTGAAATCCTGTTTTTACCCATACTGGACACATGATTTCTGTTCACCTTTGATATCTTCCTCACTTCGAGATAAAATAATGCCAAGGAGAAAACTATGCGACTAAATTATGGAAAAACATTTTTGTTGGGCTTTGGTTTCTTCGGTGTCAGTGTCATTTGGAGTGTATATAATGCTTTTGTACCGATATTCCTGGCTAATAAATTTGGTCTGGCACCAGCATTGATTGGTTTTTTCATGACCCTGGATAATATCGCTGCGTTGCTGATCCAGCCACCTGTAGGCGCCTGGTCTGACCGACTGCGCACGCCCATTGGTCGGCGTATGCCTTTCATCTTGATCGGGGCACCGATCGGTGCGTTGGCATTCGGGTTGATCCCAATTGCAGCGGTATTACCCTTGTTTGTTGCCTGCACATCCACACTCTTGATCAGCATGGCTTTCTGGCGTACACCCGTAATTGCGCTCATGCCGGATATAACCCCCTCCAAGTTCCGCTCGCAGGCTAATGGTGTTATCAATTTTATGGGCGGTGTGGGAAGCATTGCAGCGTTTTTAGGCGGCTCAGCTTTATATGATATGAATCCGGCTTTTCCATTCTGGTTGGGTTCTTTACTGGTTGTCATTTCAGCCCTGCTTGTTTTCATATTTATTCGTGAACCGAAGGAATATGAAAAGTCAACTGTGGAGCGTCCTTCGATGTGGGCCAGCTTGAAGGATGTCTTCACCAATCCTGAAAAAAGTGCACTGCGGATCCTGCTGGCAATCTTCTTCTGGTTCATTGCGTATAATGCCGTTGAAGCCTTTTTCTCCCTGTATGCCTTCAATCACCTTAAAATGGGTGAATCCGACGGAGCACGGTTACTGGGCCAGATGTCTTTGTTGTTCGTAATATTTGCGTTGCCAGCCGGATTCATTGGTGGAAAAATTGGTCGAAAACCAACCATCCTGATCGGTTTGGGTATGATGATCCTATTAACTGGGGCCATGTTTGTAGTTGCGCCAGAGGATCTCTCCATTGTATTGACAAAGCTGCCGATCCTGGGTGAAGTGCCGGTTGTAGGCGTGCTTCTGATGGTGGCGGGTATTGCCTGGGCCTGTGTGAATATTAATTCCCTGCCGATGGTGGTTGATCTGACCACACACGAAAAGCTGGGGATTTTCACCAGCATGTACTATATCTTCTCAACTCTGGCAGCTATTGCCGGCCCGAATATCAATGGATGGATTGTTCAATTAACAGGGAATAACTATGCCATGGTTATGGTGATTGCCCCGCTCTTTTTCTTCCTTGCATGGATCAGTATGGCCGGAGTGAAACGCGGAGAAGCGCAAACGGCAGTAAAATGATGTATGTCCTATATGTAGGTGTTAACTGACCCTTGCATCGTGCTTGGTTTGTGTGTATACTCTTAATCATGGAGTGGTCAGACAACCAGTTCGTAGTGTATGTTCGACCCTCAAAATCATTTCATTTCTCTACTAGGAGGAGAAACGTATGTCAAAGAAAATGTTAGTAGTTGTGTCTGTGTTGGTTCTGGCAGCGATGGTTCTTTCATCCTGCGCACCCAAGGCTGTGGCACCCGGTGGAAAGACGTACAAGTTCTGCGAAGTGACCGATGTCGGTGGTATCGATGACAAGTCCTTCAATGCTCTTGGTTGGGCCGGTATGGAAGCTATGAAGAATAAGTACTCAAATGTTGAGGTCAAGTACTTGGAATCGCAGCAACAATCTGATTATGAAGTTAACATCAATGCCTTCATAGCAGAAAAATGCGACCTGATCGTGTCGGTTGGTTTCCTTCTGGCTGACGCCACCATGGCTGCCGCAAAAGCAAATCCCGATGTGAATTTCGCGATCATTGACAACAACACGGATCCGACCATCACCAACCTGCGTGGCAATTACTCGAATATCGCAGAAGCAACTTTCCTGGCTGGTTATCTCTCAGCTGGTATGAGCACCACCGGAAAAGTCGGAACTTATGTTGGCATCCTGTTTCCCGCCACCCAGGCTTTCATGGATGGATATGCCATGGGTGTAGCCAAGTATAATGAAGTTCATGGCACTGCAGTGGAAGTCCTTGGCTGGGATATGGCTGCTCAGGAAGGCCTCGCGACCGGTAACTTCGAGAGTACCGATGACGGTCGTAAAATGGCTGAAACCTTGATGGACGAAGGCGCTGATATCATCATGCCGGTTGCCGGTCCAGTGGGTATCGGTTCTCTGGCTGTCATGGCAGAGCGTGGTTCTGGCTTATTGATCGGTGTCGATCAGGACTGGGCTGTAACCCAGGCCAGCAGTGCCAATTTCGTACTCGCCAGCGCCCTCAAGAAGATCGATGTGTTCGTAGTGGATAGTTGCGAAGCAGTAATGAACGGCACCTTCAAGGGTGGTGAGGATTATGCTCTCACCCTCGCGAACGGTGGTGTTGGTCTGGGTATTTCCTCCACTTGGGAGAGTAAAATCCCCGCTGATCTCAAAGCTGAAGTTGAAGCCCTGATTCCGCAGATCATCGCTGGTGAAATTGCTGTAATGCCCACCCGCTGATATTGAAAACAACTCTAAAGAGAGCCGGGTTTGAACTGCACCCCAAAAGTTGGACAATAAATCCAACCGAGGAGGTGCAGTTTTATTATGACAAAGTTCAGCACAGAAGAAAAGCAA
>JAFGXF010000007.1 GCA_016936755.1 Anaerolineaceae bacterium
ATCGTCATCATCAATATCACCGGATTGGTAGGTCAGCACCACTTCAGGGTCATTTACAGTGACACCGGTCAGGCCAACATTGCCGATATTCTCCACATAATCGGTGTGGAGGATCACTTCATCAGCAGCATTGACTTCCGAAGGGTTCGTGGTTGCGGTTACGTTCAGAGCCGGATCATGGATGACCAGCACCTCAATCGTGACATCATCATCCTCATCCGGAGATTGCTGGCCGTTGCCCGCCCGCGAATCGATATCATATTGGTCGTAGACGGTGATCTCCGCATAATTATCATATGTACCCGTATCCAATACGGTCGCCTGGTAGGTCAGGTCAAGACTGCTGTCGGCCGGCAGAGAGGCGATCGTCCAGGTCAATCCGGTCCCGGTCGGGCTGCTGTCATTGCGGGTTGCACCGCCCGCGATGGACCCGGCGACATATGCGTATCCATCCGGGACAACATCGATGATGGTCAGGTCGTTGGCTGTCTGAAACCCGGTTCGATTGGCGATATGCAGTGTAAAAGTGACGGATGAACCAATTTCAGGGGTTTCATCAGATACACCCCCCTCAAGCGAGACATCGATCACATCCAGCGGGTCCATGACCGAACCTTTGCTTTCGCGTGGATCATCGGCATTGCTGGAATAAGCCTCATTCGTGATACCCATCAAGCCCAACTCGAGCGGGTCATTCACCTGTACGCTGTAGGTGACCGTCATCATCTCCCCGGCAGGCAAGTTGAACCCATCCCCAACGACAACCAGGCTTTCAGGAACCCCATCCACCAGGTCAGAGAAAGTTCCGCCCGGGTCATTGTCCCTGGTAGTAGGGCCATCGAATGCGATCTGGACATCATCCACATAAATATATTCTGAAGAGGTCGTGCCATAGTAATTGGTGGCGGTAAAACGGATCTGTGTATTCGCGCTCGCGTAGTCAGAAATATCCTCATTGATATACCTTGTGCCAATTACATTACCACTGATCGTTTCGAGGGTCGTCCAGGTTGAGCCATCCGGGGATACAGCGATCACCAGCGTGTCAGTCCCTTCCAGATTTTGGGTGGATGTGATCGAAAGGCTCAATGTGGCTGATGATGCCCCAGACAGATCTGCAGCGCGCTGCACTGAATAACTCAAGCCAGAGTCTACAATATTATGGAATTGTAATCGTCCGCCGGTAACCTGGATCCGCCCGGCAGCCGGGTCATCCCCCGTTTCTTGGCCGCCTTCCACCCAATTGGAAGCCCAGTTCGCAGTGCCATGATTATTACCATAGGATTGCGTCGTGAACTGGTCCAAAACAGTGCCAACCTGTGCATAACCGGTTACGAGCGTGCTGTTGGCGACATAGGATGTACCGGCGGGCAAAGGGTCGCGCACGACGATGTCATCATACGTGAACAGGCTGATATTGGTCAGGGTGATGTTGTAATCGATCAGATCGCCCGGTTCCAGCAGGCTGGTGATATTCGAGGTCTTCTCCACCTGGATATCCGAGATGTTGATGGTTGCATTGTCCATGGCGGTAAAGAGCTGTCCCCCCGTCCAGCCGGAGGCTTTTGCCTCGTTGGTGCTGGCCCCATCCGGGGCGGCTGTCGTGACTGCATCAAAAACAATTGTCAGGGTTTCATAGGCGGGTATATCCTGATTGAGGTTCCAGTTCAGGGTTTGCCCAAAAATGGAGGTGGGATCAGCATCGTTTCCTGACAGGGTTGAATCATCCGGAAATGTAATGACCGCGCTGTCATCCACATAAGCCCAATTATCCGGCAGCGTGTCGACCAAATCCACATCGGTGACCTCGAGTGCATCGGTGGTGACGGCCAGTGTAAATTTCGAAACCTGCCCGTCCTGGTTGAGTATCAAGGTCGGGTCAGCCGTTTTATCCAAATCCAGCACCACATCGACATATTGATCCAGGTAGGGGACAACGGTGTATCCGAGGTCCAGGTTCGGAGAACTGGCACTGCAGGCCGAACCGCTCTGATTAATCCCAGCCTCACCCCAGGCAGCTGCAACTGGTCCGTTGGAGATCAGGTTCATGCCGGTATTATTATGATCCGGGTCGTAAATGCGGATCGATTCCAATTGATCCAGGACATATGTTTCATCAAAAGTGCCATCCGAGGGGCTGAAATCCACGCTGATGGCAGTGTTGTTCTGGGTGGCAGTCACCCATACCGGCGAGCAGTTGTTGGCGGGGGTACCCAGATCATCGCGCGTCCCCGGTGCCCAGCCCAGAAAATATTCACTGACCAGTAAATCCGAGGGCAGCAGGTTGAAACCCCACTCATAACTGCCGTTCCCGGTGTCTGCAGCCCCGATCACATGAAAATCGTATTCGGCGGTCAAGCGGACCCCTGAATCATCCGGTACATCGTGATTGGCCGCAGAAGCATCGGAGAATGCCACGGTCACTCCCGCGCCGATGGTGAAACTGCCGCTCCCGCTCAGATCATACCAGTTCACACTCTGCTCGCTTCCCGGATTATAGATGTACAGCTCCGTGCCACTGCCGCCCGTCCGTCCGCTGACCGGGTTGAAATACTCATTGTTCCACAAACTGGTCGGTATGGCCGAGTAGCCGCGCAGCTCAAGTGCGCCGTTATTCAATCCATGATATTGGCCGGCGATATACAGCGTTTGAACCGGGTAAGTTGCAGAAATCTCTGTACCCGAAAAAGTATGATGAAGTTGGGTCACTTCACCCCGATCCAGGGTGACAGATACTTCGACCCCCGCATTTTGCGGGTCATCGATCGTCACAGGGTTATCATCCGCAGTGGATTGAACAATTACGAAGGTGTTGGAGAAATCCGAGTAACCGGTATTCTCACCGACCGGGATGGTGTAATCCGTCTGAAAAGGCTTATTCGGGTATATCGCCCAGGATAGGGCATAAGCTGTACCGACCGTTTCAGTCCAGATGGTTAAAGAAGCAGCCACACCGCCCGTCACATACACATAATCGCGGCCATCGTAACAATTGGTGGTGGATCCGTCAGGATTGCTGCTTCCGGCACCGCATGCCGCGATGGGTTCATCGGGGGCGGCCAGCCGTGTTACCGGGACAGCATAGGAGATGAAGTTCATCACCTCTCCCTGGTCAGCTAAATAGGTCTCATCCGCGCCGGTTAGATCCTCCGGATCAAATCCATATCCATTCTCCCAGTGGTCGTAATAAACGACCGTATCATCCATATAGGCGGTAAATGCGATAACATAATGCACCCCATCTGCCTCAACGATCAACGGATTCCCGTAGTAATCGGTATTATCGTTTTCGATGAAGATATCGATGATCTGCCCGGAAGATGTGGGGATGTAGTAATCGGAGATCCCGGCAGCCAATGCCTGTGCAGGCCGGGTCGGCAACGCAATAAATGACAGCGCCATTGTCAGGGCGATAAAAAGTGACAGAATGCGAAAAATGGTTGAACGTTTCATCATGACCTTCCCTTTTTTTCAGTGGTAATGACTGTCAATTTAATAACGCTTGTTGGGCAGGATCACCAATTAGTCCCACCCTCATAAAGCAATTATATTCAATAAATAAGATCATGACAATAGCATCGTAAACCAAAGAATCCGGAACCAATAAACTGATCATAACCATCCCCTTGAACCTGACAATAACGATATTCAATATGGCTTCAGGCAACTCGTTGACATACTTATCCAGCATTAACATTACTGATACAAACTGCCCAAAAACTGCCTGTTTTAATTGGCTGCGGGATTGGAATTCCACCAGCGTGCCTTTCATCCACCATAATTGGTTTCGATGAAAACAAGGGTCTTGCTCATACTGATGGTCTTGACGCTCATGTGCCTGACCTGCGAAGCTTCCTCGTCTGAGGCACGCAGCCGGGATTACGGAGCTGCTGCCGAACTCCGGGGTGATTACTGGTTCCACGTCACCAAACCCCTGACGCTCGAAACACTGCGCAGCAAGGTCATCCTGATCGATATGTGGAAATTCACCTGAGGGGAATGCCGAAAGGAAGTGCCCTGGTGAGGGCGCTCTATAACAAGTATGGGAAGTACGGCCTGGTCGCGATCGGGCAGCATATCGGCGACGATGCCGAAACCCGCAGCCTGAATAATCTGAAGCAGCATATGGATATTTCGGGGATCAATTATGCGGTCATCCAGGATCCGTCACATGACAACGGGTACACACAGAACACCCGCTACCTGCCGGTTTTTTTCCTGATCGACCGCCAGGGACACCTGCGCTACCAGCAGGTGGGGGGCGTCAACCCGGCGTTGGAAGAAACCATCATCACTTTATTGAACGAGACAGCCGGCGAGTGATCCTTCGCCACAGACGATTACCAATCCGATGTCCCTCTCAACGTATCCAGGATCTCCTGGTGCAGGCTGCCACCACAGGATGAAAGCAGGCATCCGCCAAATACGACATCCGGGGCCCACTTGGAAAGAGAGGTTGCCTTACCGCCAGCCTCCTCGACACAAGGCACCAGCGCGGCAATATCCCAGGGCTTCATGACCACATCCAGGGCGGCCTGGATGCGCCCGCGGCAAACCAGCGCATGCTGCAGGCAATCACCAACAAAGCGGAACCGGCCAGCGGCGCGGATGTAATCTCCCAGGTTCACCTGGATGCCCGCTTTCCCCGGTTTGATATCCGAATTGTGGGGACCTGAAGCGGAACAGTATGCTTCTGACAATGTTTTTACCCGCTTGACAGATACCCTGACCGGTTCTGCCTGCTCATTTTCATACCAGCACCCCATGCCCCTGGCGGCATACACCACCTCTTTCATCGCCGGGAAGGCGATCACCCCCAGGACGGGCTGACCTTTATGCAGCAATCCGATCAGTGTCCCAAAAGTGGGAACGCCCAGCGGCAGCCAATGAGTGCCATCCACAGGATCCAGGATCCATTGGTAGGCGCTCTGATCCGGACCGGTGGTGCCAAATTCCTCCCCCAACACGCGGTGCCCGGGATGACTGGCATGGATCAGTTCGCGCATGCGTTTTTCAGCACTGCGATCGGCCTCGGTCACTTCAGAGCCATCCGCCTTGAATTCCGCCACACAGTTGTAGTAATACGGCATGATCAATGTTTCGGCTTCACGTGCCAGATGACGGGCAAAATCCAACAATGTACGATAATCAGCCATGGTGTTCATCCTCATATATGCTGTTGGATTATTTTAACCTCTCTTAATGCAAAATGGCTTTTTTTAATGTAGAATAATGGATATTGTCAATCCAGTTTATCGTGTTTAATCAATCCGATGAGGCAACCCATGTTAAATCATAAATACGACCGCGATATACCTTCCGCTGAGATCACGCGCGAGAGCGACTACCTCTCGCGACGGCGTTTCCTGAAGAACCTTTCAATTGGCGCGGCCGGTGCCGCATTCCTGGCAGCCTGCCGCAGCAGCGGTGTGACACAACCTGCACTGGATGCCACACCCGGCAGCACCCCTGCAGCGGCTTACACCGGCGGGCAGCGCGATGAACTGGGCCGGGCAATAACCTCGGAACAAAGTATCACCACTTTCAATAATTACTACGAGTTTTCCACCAACAAGGATGGCATCGGAGAACTATCCAGGAACCTGGTCACCAGCCCCTGGCAGGTTGAAGTGGGCGGTCTGGTGCACCAGCCACGCACTTTTGATGTGGATGAACTGATCAGGCTTTTCCCTCCCGAGGAACGCATCTATCGCATGCGCTGTGTGGAGGGCTGGTCGATGATCATTCCCTGGCAGGGATTCCAGTTGTCAAAATTGATCGATGCTGTTGAACCGATGACCAGCGCCCGCTACATTCACTTTGTTGCCCTGCATGACCCCGTCCAGATGCCCGGGCAGGAAAGCGATTACTTCCCCTGGCCTTATGAAGAAGGCCTGCGCCTGGATGAAGCCCGCAACGAGCTGACCCTGCTGTCCACCGGCTTGTATGGCAGGCCGCTTTCACCGCAGAACGGCGCGCCCATCCGGCTGGTGGTTCCATGGAAATATGGCTATAAAAGTATCAAAGCCATCGTTAAGATCGAATTCCGCGAGGAACAGCCCGCGACCTTCTGGAATACGATCGCACCCGATGAATATGGTTTCTACTCGAATGTCAATCCGGCAGTGGATCACCCGCGCTGGTCCCAAAATACCGAACGCATCATCGGCCAGCCGGTCAGGATCGCCACGCTGCCATTCAATGGCTATGGGGACCAGGTACGCAGTCTGTATGAGGGCATGGATCTCAAGGAAAATCATTGATGCGGGTCCGTCACATCTTCTGGTTCATGGTCATCATGCATGCCGGCTGCCTGATCCCGCTGGCATGGCTGGGGGCCGGGTATTTCTTTGGCCGGCTGGGAGCCGACCCGATCTCCGCCCTCGAACAGTTCAGTGGACGGATCGCCATCAGTCTGCTGACTGCCACCCTGCTGGTCCATCCACTGGCAAGTCTGCTCAAACAACCACTCATCATGAAAGCGCGCCGCCCACTGGGCTTGTATACTTTCGCTTATGTCCTTTTGCATGTTTTGATACTGGTGGGTCTCGATTATCGCCTGGATATCCCTTTGCTGGTCACCAGTTATGTGGATAAACCCTTCATCTGGTTTGGTGCTGCCACCTCCCTGATCCTGGCTGCCCTGGCAATCACATCCTTCGCTTGGTGGCGGCAAAGGATGGGTGTCTGGTGGGGGCGGCTTCATCGCCTGATCTACCTGGCCGCCCTGCTGGATCTGGCCCATTTTTTCCTGGTCGTCAAAGGCAATCTTCTGAGTCTGTCTGGCAATCTGGCCCGACCGTCGATCTACGCTGCATTAATATTGCTTTTATTGCTTCTCCGCTTGCCGGTATTCCGACATCACCCTTGCCCGGATATATCCACCCATACGGACGACACGTGACGATCATCCGCTTGCATTTATGACAAATTATCCATTCTCAATTAATAAACTCTGATATAATCCATGAATACTCATAGCGTGAGTATTCATGGATTGATTATGAGTGCCAACCCTGCTGAAGCCACCGGTCTCGAATACGCACTGCTGGGCTTTCTTTCCCGGCAACCGCGCCACGGCTATGACCTTCACAAGGAGCTTTCCAACCTGGAAGGCATCGGCCTGGTCTGGCATGTGAAACAGGCTCACCTGTATGCGCTGCTCGACAAGCTTGAAAACCGCGGCCTGGTCACATCTCAAGTGATTGCGTCGGATACTTACCCACCCCGCAAAGAATACAAACCCACACAAGCTGGGATTCAAGCTTTTGAAAAATGGATGCTTTCACCGGTCGAACATGGGCGCGAGTTGCGGCAGGACTTTTTAACAAAGCTCTATTTTGCCCGCCTGCAGGGTGGTGATACCGCCGGACGGGTGGTCGAAGCCCAACGCGAATTTCTGTTCGATTTACAAGCCAGGCTGGAAAACAAGGATAAACACCTTTCTGACAGCCAGTCTTTTGAAAAACAGGTGTATCAATTCCGCATAAAACAGATCCGGGCATTTATCGATTGGCTGGATACCTGTTTGATGGAGTATTAATCCCAACGAGGAGAAGACAATGATATATCATACGAGATTGCTTTATCCCTTACTGCTGTCCATAATCCTGGTCAGCCTGCTGGCTGGTTGCACGATCCCGGCCGCCACCCCCAACAGCGTGGTCGAGCCCACACCGGTCATTGAACCAACCGTGGGGGAGGTGGACACAACCATCACCATCACCGATACCCTCGGCAACAAAGTCAGCTTTGACCAACTGCCCGAACGGATCGTGGTGGCTGGTAAAGCCACCCCCCTGCTGGTCAACACCCTGTACATGTTCCCTGAGGCGGTCTCCCGCATTACCACGATCGAAAACCGCTCCCAATCCCCCGAGATATTTATCCCGCTGGTGGATGCCACATATGCTGACAAGCTGACATTGGAAAAGAATGCGGGTCCCGAGGCCATCGCACCCGCACAACCGGATGTGGTCATCCTGAAACCTTACATGAAAGAAAAACTGGGGGACCCATTGGAGACCATCGGTATAAAAGTCATATACCTGGATCTGGAAACACCGGATACCTTCTACAAGGACCTGCAAACCATCGGGGCTTTGTTCGGAAACAGCCAGCGGGCAGATGAATTGACTGCCTTTTATCAGTCAAAGGTCCAGGCGATCACCGGAACAATCGATCCACTCAGCCCGGAAGACAAACCGGGGGTTCTTCTCCTGAAGCACAGCGATGAAGAAAACGTGGTCTCCTACGAGGTACCTCCCGCCAACTACCTCCAGACGATGCTGGTGGAAATGGCAGGCGGAACCCCGCTGTGGAAGGATTCAAGTGCAGGTGATGGCTGGCAAACAGTAACACTGGATCAGATCGCAGCCTGGGACCCCGCGCGCATTGCGGTCATCAATTATAGTGGTGGGGCACCGGATGCCATTGCCGCCATCCAGGCAGATGCGACCTGGCAGCAGCTTAAAGCGCTGCAGACCGGTCACCTGGGCGCTTTCCCAATGGACTACCTGAGCTGGGACCAGCCTGATCCACGCTGGATCCTGGGACTCACCTGGCTGGCCGCCTTCATCCATCCGGATCAATTCCCGGGTTACGATCCCGAGCTGGAGGTGATGGATTTCTACCGGACGGTGTATGGGTTGGATAAAGCCACCATTGCCACCTCCATCTTCCCCCTTATGGTTGGCAGCTTGCTCCCGGGTGGCCAATAACATCACACCGTACACAAAAGGCTGGATAAACATTGAAAAAACCAAAAGATTGGCAGGTGGCATTATTAATTACAGTGCCACTTGCCATCATCCTGCTGTCATTATTCATCGGCCGCTACCCGGCGCCCTATTGGATGCCACCGCAATTGCTGGAAAGCGATCTGCTGGCGCGCAGCCTGGTGGTTAACCTGCGCCTGCCACGTTTGATCGCGGCCTTCCTGCTGGGTATGAGTCTGTCGGCAGCCGGTGCGGTCATGCAGATGCTCTTTCGCAACCCGCTGGTGGAACCGGGGTTTTTGGGTGTCACCCAGGGGGCTGCATTCGGCGCTGCTCTTTCCATTCTGCTGATCGGCAGTTACCCCCTTGCCGTCGGTTCGAGCGCCATCATCTTTGCTTTCACCGGACTGGCTTTTTCATATCTGCTGGCACGGCGCATTCATTACGGTGGTTGGGTGCTGCGCCTGGTGCTGGCGGGTATTGCGGTCTCCGCCTTTTTTTCCTCGGGCGTGGGTGTTTTAAAATACCTGGCGGATCCCACCCGCCAGTTGCCTGAGATCGTCTTCTGGCTGCTGGGCGGTTTGTATGCAGTCAACTGGCCGGAACTGATGTCCGTCCTGCCTTTTGTATTGGCCGGCCTGGTGGTTATTTTCCTCATGCGCTGGCGCTTGAATGTACTGGCGCTGTCAGATGAAACCGCCTTTTCGCTGGGCGTCTCACTCGAACGGGAACGTTTACTGCTGCTGATTGCATCCGTGGCGATCACCGCCCTGATGGTCTCGATCGCCGGAATTGTTGGCTGGGTCGGCCTGATCATTCCGCATATCAGCCGTCGCCTGGTGGGACCCAATGCAGCCTACGCCCTGCCGGCGGCCATGCTGATCGGCGGTACATTCGTGGTGCTTTGCGATGACATCGCCCGCAGTTTGCTGGCCGGCGAGATCCCGTTGGGCATCCTGACCTCATTAATTGGCGCTTTCCTGTTTATCATCATCATGTCAGGCCGAAAATTCAAGGTGCTGCGATGAGTGTCGCACCCATCCTGGCATTTCATCAAGTGGGCTTCGGCTATGCGAAAAACCTGCCCGAGGCGGTCAGCCGCCTTAATTTCACAGTTCCTCCTGGCAGCATCACGGCCATCCTGGGTCCCAACGGAGCCGGAAAAACCACCCTGCTCCACCTGGCATTGGGACTCCTGCACCCGCGTTTTGGAGAGATCGAGGTGGGTGGTAAAAATATCTGTGAATACCGGCGCCGCGAATTAAGCCGCTTGATCGGGTTGGTTCCCCAAAACGAGTATCTGCCATACGAATTCAGTGTGTTGGAATATGTGGTGCTGGGCCGCTCTCCATATCTTGGCCCACTGGACATGCCGGATCCGAAGAATGTCGCCATCGCCAGGGAGGCATTGAAAACGGTCAGCATCGCACACCTGGCGGATCGGGTTGTACATGAATTATCCGGCGGCGAGATCCAACTGGTCATTGTGGCGCGCGCGCTGGCGCAGCAACCCCGCATCCTGCTCCTGGACGAGCCCACTTCACATCTGGATCTGGCCAACAAGCACACCATCCTGAAAATCCTGCATGAGCTGGCCAGGACGGGCGTGACCGTCGTTTTTTCAACCCATGACCCGGATGCCGCCTCCGAGATCGCCGACCGTCTGGTTTTGATGCGTAATGGCCGCGTGTTGGATGCAGGCCATGTGGACCAGGTCTTCACCGCAGAGAAGTTAACCAAGACATACGGCATACCGGTGAAAGTCGTTCAACTGGACGGTCTGAAAATCGCCCTGCATGATGAAAAATATGCCTGAAGACCATCCGGCGAGCCGCCTGATCATCCTGAGCGGCCTGCGCGGTTCCGGAAAATCCACCCTGCTGCAGAGCGCCATCGGTCGGGTGCGAAACAGCGGGCAGGATGTTGCCGGCATCTTGTCCCTGCCGGTTGAAAAAAATGGCCTGAAAGTCGCCATCGACGGTCTTGATTTGCGCAAAGGGGAAAAACAGCGTCTGGCTGTCCGGAATTCAGGCAGTCAAGGAGCCCTGGATACCGATCGATGGCAGTTCAACCCGCATCGTATGCGGTGGGCGAATGACCTGCTGGAAGCTGTTTCAGCCTGCGACCTGCTGGTGGTGGATGAACTCGGTGTTCTGGAGTTTGAACGCGGTCAGGGCTGGCTGGCCGGGTTGAAGGCATTGGATAAAGGCCGGTATAAAGCAGCCATTGTGGTCATCCGGCCGGAATTGCTGGCAAAAGCCCGGGCACGCTGGCCCGGTGCACAGGTCATCACGCTGACGGTTGACGAACGGAATGCGATACTCGAAGAATTGGTCTGTCGGGTGATGAAACTGCTGGAAAAGGCATAATCAGAGTCATCCAATCATGCACGGTCAGGATCCCACAAAGATGCCTGTTTTCTCACGGACATGTGATATCATGCAACAACCATCCAACATCGGTCAGGGAGAAGATACCTTTGGATACGATCAAACCATATGAATGCAGCCAGTGTGGGTCCACAGATTTCGAGGATGCCGGTATGCGACAGGTTCGATGCAGCCACTGCGGGAGTCTGTTCCAGGAGCTGAAGGATGAACCCAAAGTGACCATCCTTAAAGGTGCCAACGTGGTGTTTGGAAAAAGCGCCAATGTCGAGATCCACGGGGATGTTGAGATCCAGGATGGCGCCGATGTCGATATACAGGGAAAGATCGTGATCGTCAAAGGTCAGCAAAAACGGTTCTTTGACCTGGAATTAATCAAACCCGGCAGTAAGCATAAATCGGTTTGAAAAGAACCCGCCAGATGGCGGGTTCTTCTTTTGCACTATTCCCCTTTTTCGATACCTTCAGGGGTTTCAGCGGTGAGTGTCTCTGCATCATCACCGGTGGATTTATCATTTTCATCCGTCCCTGTTTCTGTATCTGTGTCCACAGATTCGACAACCGTTTCCGCAGGTCCATCTTCAACCTCGACAGATTTTTCAACTTCATCTGCTGCTGTCTCGGTTTCCACGGATTCAACAGCCGCTTCTGCGGGAACCTCGTCAACTTTGGGCGCTTCTTCAATTGCGGTTGTTGCTGCTTCGCCATCCGCAAGCCCCGCAACGGCTTCAACGGGTTGTTCTTCGGCTTTCGGTTTACTGCGTGATTTCTTTCCCGAAGATTTGCCTTCTTCTGACCCGGCCTCAACAACGCCTTCACGGGTGACGATCACCTTGACCTCTGGGGTGAGATCCACGGTCAGGTGGACCCTGGCGATATGCTCGCCGGTGGTCCGGATTGGCTGGGTGACGATCTGACGGCGGTCGATGGGTTGCCCGGTTTTCTCCTTGATGGCATCTGCGATCATCTCGGTTGTGATCGAGCCGTACAGCTTGCCGGTATCGCCAGCTTTGGTCGTGAATTTCAAGGTGAGATCTTTAAGACTCTCAGCAACAATTGCCATCTCCTGGTTGAGGACAGTCCGGCGTTCATTGGCCTTGGCGCGAATGCCTTCCGCCATGCGCTGGGCACCGGGTGTTGCCAGAATTGCGATACGTTGTGGGATAAGGTAATTTCGGGCATATCCATCTGCCACGCGCTTGATGTCTCCGGCATGCCCCAGCTTGTAGACATCTTTGATCAATAATACTTTCATTTTCAAGCCCTTTCGTGCTTATGAGATAGGGGCGAAGGGTACAACGCCCGCGAGGGATGATTTTACCAGAGTGTACGCAGATTGGCAATCGAATTTTTAAAAGGAGATATGCGAATCCCGGGCTTTATCCAGACCCGATCGCATGGACCATATGAGAGTAATCCCTCCCAAAAGTACAAGTATTTCGGATATCACATATTTGTGATTCAACCAGGTTTTCTCAAAATAATCAACCAGCGCCAGCATTTTATGGTCTGGAAGTGTTGCAAAAATGATCCCGGCAGCCATCACCAGTAAGGGTATGGCCCGGCCTGCCTGGCCAGGATCACGCCAGCCTGAGATCAGGATCACCACAAACGGCAACAGCCAGACCACATTCATGGTCCAGGTGAGCGGGGCCGCCAGAAGGATGACCACCATCAGCAGCATCCAGAACAGGAATTCCTGCTTCCGATCCACCGTGCGCGCAGCCCCCGAACGCAGCAACCAGGGAATGAAAGGAAGGGATAATGCCAGGAATACCAGCAGCGAGAGCAGAGAGCGGCTGATCCTCGCATCCTGTTCGAAGAACTCATCCAACAGGACACGCACCAGTGAGGCGTTGGATGAAAAATTGAATCCGGATAAGCGGTAGACACGACCATCCTTGATGGTGGCATCTTCGCCCACATCACCTCTGATCTGTTGGATGTATTCCTCATCGACCCGTTCCTGGATCAAGCCTTCATGATGGTATGAGATGCGCGGCAATACATCCTGGATATATTCCCGCCACATCATTCTCCCGCCAGGGTGAATATAAGAAACAGCCAGCAAGCCAACCAGACCGCAAATGACACCGGCCAGGGTTGCCCAGCGCCGTCGAAGCAGTAAAAAAGGCAATAAGAATACACAGTAGACCTTCAACAGGATCGCCAGCGCAATGGCGAGGCCTGCCAGCCAGGCTTCACCTGGTTTTTTACGCACCATCCAATAAACAGACAGGGTTAACAGCAACAAAGTTATCGCATCGATCTGCCCGCGCTCGATAAGCGTGTGTAAGGGGAAGAAAACACAAATCACGATACAAACGACCAGCCATTGCCAGGTCGCCCGCAATGGGAAGAATCGGGAGGCCAGGATGACCGACAACAGTACAGCGATCATCGAGAGGATCACCCAGGCATATTTGGCAGTTAAAAATGGCAGGAGCGCCAGAACCTGGAACAGGATGGCCGCCGGAGGTGGGTATTGGAACCGGCTGAACACAAATGGGTTGGTACCATCCCAGATGGGCGGCGACCCGGCAATATGATTCAGGTAGGGAGACAGCCCGGCGTTGAGTGATTCACCAGCAGTATAGAACGCGGTGAAATCCATCTGCAATACATCCCGTGAGAGCATCTGAGCCTGTGACAGCAGGTACACAACGGCTGCTCCCAATGCCAGCCACAGTACGCGCCAGATGAAATAATTTCTGCGTCGAGATATCAGGTTCATATGCTTTCCTTAATGAATGGCCATCCCATCGCGCATCGCCGGAGATTAACGATCCTGCATGATCCCATCGACCAGCCTTTTTAGAGCAGGTTCACGGGGTTCAGCCACACAACCAGCATTTTACCATTGCCTGCAAAATGGCTCCGCATGGAACGCTGTGCTAAAATACCTGGATAGATCCACACCAGTCATGCACATCCTGACCATCACATTCACCAGCGTATTAATCCTGATCCTTCCCGGGCTTGCCATTCACACCTGGCTGGGCGATGGGAAAAAAGGTTTTGCCGAACAACTGGCCAGCTGCATCGGCTTGAGCATTTCCGTGACTGCAGCGCTCTATCTGCTGACATTTTATTTCCATTTCCAGATCGGACCTGGCTTTCTGGCTTTTTTCCATGCCAGCTGCGGTATGCTGTACGTGGCCGGTCTTCTTTACAAACACATTCGGCCGTCATGGTCTTGGGAGATCCCGATCACCCTGCTATTACTTGCCCTGGTGTTGGTTTTACGATTCATTCAAATCAAAGAGCTTGTCCTGCCGGCCTGGGTGGATTCGATACACCATGTATTGATCACCCGGGTGATCATCGAAACAGGATCGATCCCCGCCACACTTGAGCCGTATCTGGCGGTGCCTTTTTCGTATTACTTCGGTTTTCATGGTCTGGCCGCCATTTTCTCAATGATCAGCGGATTCCCGGTTGAAAAAGCGGTGCTCATCCTCGGCCAGGTATTGAACGCTTGTGTACCGCTGGCAATATACCGGCTCGGTCGGGCTATGTGGGGCGATCGTGCCCGGCCCTTGATCGCAGCATTGCTGGTGGCTTTTGTCAGCCAGATGCCCGCTTATTATGCAACATGGGGACGGTATCCACTCTTAACCGGGCTGATAATGCTCGCTTTTACCATGGCAGAGTTGATTGAAATATCGCGGAAAACGCAGCCCAGGGTGATTGATTATTCAACATTCCCACTATTGATCATCGGTCTGGTTTTAGCCCATTATTTTTCAGCAGTTCTATTCATCGTTTACTGCGCCCTGTTCCTGGCATTCTTCCATGGCCCCCGTGGACTGAAAGAATATATCAATGCTGGAAAGATCGGTATCGTCATTCTGTTTTCATTCATCGTACTCGCCCCCTGGTTATTTCGAGCTTACAGCCTGTTAAACTACAATCTGAATGTTAATGTCAACCTTCCAGTTGTTGAAGAAGGGTGGCAGAATACACAAACGTACGGGCTTTATCTATTGAAACTCAGCGGTCCGTGGCGTAACTATGTCTTCCTCCTGTTTGGAATCCTGGGGTTAATCCCGATCTGGGTTGACAAACACGGGCGCAGCCTGGCCATTTGGGCCCTGTTGATCCTGATGACAGCCCTGCCCATTGGGATCAAGCTGCCGAATATACGGCCGGATCACATGGCGATCATATTGTTCTTCCCACTGTCGCTCTCTGCGTCATTTTTCCTGGTGCGTGTGTGGGAAAAACTTCGTTCCTTGTTCGTGTCAAAGTACGCCACACCACTGGCAACACTCGTCTTCACCGGATTCTGCATCTGGGGAATGGTGGAGACCAGTTCAATCATCAATAAAAGCACAGTCCTCGTTGATGAAAATGACCTGCATGCCATCCAATGGGTAAAGGAAAATATACCTGCCAATGCACGCTTTCTGATCAATGCGGCTTATTGGCAGGGCGCAACCTATCGCGGGATTGATGGCGGCTACTGGTTATTGCCTTTGACCGGTCACTTTACCATCCCGCCTCCGGTTATCTACGCCTGGGGTGATGGCGGGGATGTAATCGAGATGAACACTGTATCCAGGCGGATAGCCAATCTCAATTCATGTACAGCTGAATTCCGGGAAATCATCCATGATCAGGATATTTCGCACATCTACATAAAAGATGGAATCGGTTCAATCCAAGCCATCAATCTGTCGGATTGCCCCGATATGGAACCGCTCTTCTCACAGGATGGTGTTACCATTTATGCAATTGATAATGGCCTCAAATAACATACCCAAGAGGCATCATCAAGAAGTGTATAATTCCGAATCATGTCCAAAGATACAGAATTAAGCGAACGGGAGCGAGGGATACTGAAACTGGTCGCCACCGGGGTCAGTAACAAAGAGATTGCCCGCGAGTTGCACATCAGTACAAATACCGTCAAAGTGCACCTGAGGAATATCTTCGCAAAAATTGGGGTGATGTCGAGAACCGAAGCAACCTTGTATGCAATTGAACAAAGAATTGTGGATACGCCTGGGGATAACTCAAGCGATGCTCAAGACAGCATTTTTATTTCTTTCACCCGAAAACATCGTTGGCTGGTGATCTCAACCATTATCCTGTTTATTTTTGGCATCATCGCATCAGCCTGGTACCTGTTACCCATGCAAATCCCCCCAACCACTTCTTCACCATCCATGGCGATAACCGCCACACCGATACCCCGCTGGCAGGAACACGCACCGCTTCCAGAGGGGAGAGCCGGGATGGCTGCGGTAGCATACGAAAATCAGATTTACCTGTTTGCTGGAGAAACAGAAAGTGGAATAACCAACTCCTCTCTGCGGTACGATATTGAGACTGACCATTGGCATTCTATAGCTGATAAACCAATGGCTGTTACAGACATCCAGGCAGCAATGATCGGTGAAAAGATTTATGTACCAGGTGGATGGACAGGAGTATCCGCGTCGAAAAGATTGGAAGTATATGATATTCGCTCTGATACGTGGGATGTAGACACACCAATGCCGGAACCGAGAAGTGGATACGCACTTGTCGCATTGGAGGGGCAGCTGTATGTCTTTGGCGGCTGGGATGGGGATAATGTACAAAACAGCATTTATTCATTTGACCCGCTTGATAAGATTTGGGTGGAAATGAATCCGATGCCTGACCCGCTTGCTTTTATGAGTGCTGTTGCGTTGAGCAATAAAATATATCTCATCGGGGGATGGGATGGAAAACAAGCTTTATCCAAATTCAATCAATATAATCCTGCAAGAGACAAGTCGGGGGACCAGCTTTGGTCATCATTTCCCGTACTCCCGAATGTGATGTGCCGGCATTCAGTAGCTCAAATTTCAGGGTTTATTTTCTTGATTGGTGGACCGCTACGACACTGCGACAACAGCCCATCAGAAAGGTTGGATAATCTAAGTTTTACTTCATTTAACTTGATGTATACAACACAAGCATCTCAATGGTACCCATTTGAAGACACAAACCAACCGATTGGGTTTAACGGAAGTCTGGTTGCATTCAACAATAATATATACCAAATTGGTGGGATCTATATGGGCAAGTATCAGGAACAGAATCAATCATATGTGGCACTGTATTCCTCAAGCCTGCCGATCTTTGATGCACCTTAATGATTTATCGGTAATCTGAAATTCTTTGAGTTGCCCATCAACCAGAGGTTTTAATCCCAATCAGCTCAAGTCAATAAACTCGATTGTTAGCTATAAATATTTATATAGCACCTGGATACGCATAATCACATCTTCAAGGGGTCTTCGACCAGACGTTATATTGAGCTGGCAATTATGGTGCAGCAGACATACTCAATCCTTCAATCATTAGCAACATAATAATGTGGATTCTATTCCGTGGATCTCGGCACGCTGTTTATAGTTGTCAACTTTCTACCACTAAATCACAAAACATCTATGGTAAAACATCATAGACAAGCTCGCCAAGATTCAGAACAGACCCCCCATTACATTGGATAATAAAATCTCCACTGTCTTTAGGATCATACAGCATGAATGAGTCGGTCACTCTATCAAAAATGAGGGAGTAATAATTATTGGCTGGTACTTCAACAAAGATGAACCTGCCATTTGAATCCGTTACCGCCCTTAAAGATGAAATCCTGTTCATTGTAGCCATGACCGGGTCCCCTTCATTATTGGAAATGATCTCACCCAAGTACAGTGACGCTCCTACTATTGAGGATGGCTCTTTAACATTCTCAAATAAGTAACCGGTAATCGTACAAGTGCTATCACTACCGGGTGTTGGTATTAATTCAGCCGATTGAGTCAATGACCGATCATCCAATCCGGTTGATCGTCCTTCTCCAACAAGATTACATGAGCAAAGACAAATAATTAAAAATAGTAAGATCAGGAGATTTCTCATTTGGGGTTCCCTTAATAAGTAATCAGACGAAGTGGAATTCCACTTCGTCTGATTATATTATAGATTAAGGGTTATATGTACGCTCTAATAATTGATTGAGTCGTATGTGGTAAGTCCATCATTAGTTACAGGAGCGGTGCTACTAAGCTGATTAACCATACCGGCAATCAACGCAGTACCCGATCCATCACTGGCAACTGCTGTGCATGTGCCTGATCCAACATAACTTGGAGCTATTGCATAGAACTGTGATGCTGTTACTGATGCACCTGGAGCCACATCATTTTGACTGACTGTATATGAAGTCCCAGTAAATGTGCAGGTGATATCAACATCCTCAGCACTCATATTCAATATCGCAAGACCAGAAAAGATACCATAATTTCGGTCTGCGATGATTGGTAAAGCAACTGTTGAGGTCAGGGATGAATCTCCATCTAATACTGCATTATAGGTCGAGCCACCTGCGGTCAGCAAGGTTCCAGTGGATGCACGAGTGACAATATTCGCAATACCCACTAGAGGCATACTTGCAGAGTTACCCGTTACAACTGCTGAACCCACGAAGGCGCCATTCACAGTATCTGTGATTCCAGCGAAGCCTGATGTTGATCCACATCCACTTGGAAATTGTGGCCATCCAAATGTCCTTGATTCACCTGCAGGAATTGCCAGTGTTTGTGTGCAGGTATTACCAGGGAATCCCGCGCTTGGAGAGAATGTCAGGGTAACATTGGTAGAAGATGCGCCGATATTTTGAACTTGCATACCGGTTCCTGACCTATAGAAGTTAGAGGATACATTGGCAAAGGCCAGTTTTTGACTTGACTTGAAGAAACCATTATAGGCTAATGTCTGGTTCGTGGTGGTGGTTGCCTGCATAACAATTGCCCCAAGTGCATTGCCACTGGCTGTGGTCACGGTTGCAGCGCCCACCCAATTTGCGATATCATCCAGGCACGTGTTGGTTGACTGGTCAAACACTGCAGATGCACCCGGGCTAATTGTTGCAGATTCCGTACATGAAGTGCCCATTCCTTTATAGGTTACTAGAACAGTCGCATCTGAAACACCCAGGTTTTGAAGGCTAAACCATGTACTGATATTGTAGGCTTTAGCCATTATCAGTGGCAAGTTGATAGTATCATCACCCTCCGACAACCCGGTATAAGATGATGAACCAGCAAAATCAGCTGTCAGAATATTAACCACACTGGCTAATTTCTTGTCTGAACTGATCACCACAGATCCGGAAAACCCAGCAGCCACATCGCTGAGAGGGTAGAACACCTGGGTGGCCAATGCTCCGATTGTGTAGGAAGCTGTGGCGGCAACCGTCCCACTGGTGCTATAGAAATCGATCGTTATGTGGGCGTCTGAATTTTCCAGGTTCTGAACCTGAAACCCTGAAGTATAGGATTTGCCTGCCTGAGCAAACACAGAGGTTGGAATTAACACCAAGGCTAGTACAAGAATTATCGAAATTGTTTTTCTCATAATTATCTCCTCATGTTTTTTATATAATACGCTAACCCATGACGATTGTAAATAACCCTTTCGTGTTAATGACCTAAATCCTTTCCTTACGCAAGATCAATCTCTCTATATGCAAATGATAGATTGATGAAGCCAATAACGCATTCAATAGAATCGAAAGTATCGACCAGATGCGAATCGCGACAACACTTGTGATCGCCAACGGCAAACTCATAAACGTTGAAAGGGCTAAAACGAAAATCCCATCACGAAACACTAATTTTCCGGGCAACCAAAATAGTAAATTTCCAAAAACGGTCGACAATGCCCATGCAGAAATAATCAATTGCAGTGAAGTGATGGCAAGAGGGTAGAAGCTGTTCAAAAAAAGATATACCGCGAATCCCCCGATAATGCAGACCATCGTCTCCAATCCGAGCCAGGTTATGATATTTATCATGGTTATTTCTATTGACTTTGGGGTGTGATTCTTATCGAATCGGTGGAGAACCCAACTTATCAATCGGTTGAATATTGGGGGTTGAATCAGTATCAAACACACTATTCCAACAACGATGCCGATTTCCATCGAATTGATGATGTTATTCGTGGGTTGAAAAACAGTAATTCCTGTATATACAAATAAGCCAGACACCCCCACGATGATGCTCTCCAGAATACTTGCTGAGGCCACGTTGATGCTATGTGCGCCGATATTCTTGTATAACGATGTACGCCCCACAATACCCCATATTCCCCCGGGCAGTATGGAGCCTATCATACTGACACAATAAACCTTGATATCATCCCGTAATTTTCTTCTCACCTGAAAAGCCGACAACATGTTTCTCCAGGCAATTATGGCAATAACCGTTCCAGGTATCACCACTAAAAAAGCACTCAGCGTATAAAGGAAATTATAGTGTTGTTTTAATTCAACGACCTGTTTGCCCTGGGTGATAATAATGTATACGACATATATCAGGACGACCAAAATAATACTTGCATTGATCCAAACGTTCTTACTGAGTCGCATTTAATTGGTTACCTTAAAACGTTATGATATTAAATTTTAAAGACCAGGTAATCACCGATGGCTAAAACCTCTATGCCGCAGTTCAGGAAGGTATCAATAGCCTCTTTGGGAGAATTAACGATTGGTTGAGAGTCGATATTGAAACTGGTATTTAATACTGCCGGGATTCCAGAAATTTTATAAAATTGATTGATAAGCTCCCAATACTTTTTATTTGTATCCTTGGAAACTGTCTGAGGGCGAATCGTTCCATCTATATGTGCAGCGCTAATGATCTCCTTTTTCATGCTTTCTTTGGTGTCAAAGGCAAGTATCATAAAAGGAGAGTCCTTGGCATTTTCAACGTACCGATCAATGTGCTCTTCAAGCACAGATGGCGCAAATGGCCTCCATGGCTCACGATGCTTTACAAAATTATTTATTTTGTCTTTCATTCCAGGTATCGATGGATCTGCTAAAATGCTGCGATTTCCCAAAGCTCTCGGCCCCAACTCTGATCTCCCCTGGAACCATCCAATGATCTTGCCATTTTTCAGTAGCTGTGCAGTTTCTCGATATATGTTCTTGCTCCGGTGAAATTTAATATCTTCATAACCATCCAATGAGCTTTCGATTTCTTCGTTGGTAAATTCAGGCCCCCAATAGGCATGTTTCATAACCCATTTGGGTCGCATCCCTGATTTTTCAACATAAACATCCAGGGCTGCGCCCAAAGCAGTACCTGCATCGTAAGCAGCGGGTTGAATAAAGATGTTCTTGACAAATGGCAGTTGTGCCAGCTTGCCATTCATGGAACAATTCAATGCAGTTCCACCTGCAAGACATAAGTTGGGTGATGGATTAACTTTAAAAAGCCATTCCGCCATCCCAATCACCGCTTTTTCAAGTGTATCCTGTAATGTGGCTGCAATATCCTTGTGTTCATCCGTGATTGGGTCCTCCTTGTTACGCAAGACCATCTGATTGATGTATTCCTTACGCTTTTTCGCATCAATGTAAGGGATGTCCTTATCCCAATTGACAAATGGTAAACCCGCTGGATCCGGTTTGCCATAAGCAGCCAATCCCATCACCTTTCCTTCTCCACTATGTCGACGAAAACCCAATTTTTCGGTGATTTGCTCATATGCCAAACCCCAACTTCCCTGATTGGAAATTGTTTTTAATATTTTAATTTTTTTATCATCTGCGATTGCCAGGCACCCTGATTCTGTCCCACCACTACCATCCAAAGAAATAACATTGGCATTATCAAAGCCCGAAGCAAAATATGAGCTTGCAATATGTGCGCGGTGATGATTAACAAAAATTACCTTATCTCTGGGGTAATCATTCAATGGCAACGCTTTCTCGTATATGATCCCCTGTTTGAGCCATTGGGCAGCCTGATTAAGGCCCGATGGCATTGTTTTAATCCGTATATTATTGATTGCCAGCTTATACGCACTATCAAAACCAATTGCCACATAATCAACATCTTTTAAGGTCAAGCCCAGATTATCCAGACAATATTGCATCGCAAGCACTGGAGCCATACGCGGAGAATGTTTGATTCGGTTCAGCCGCTCTTCTTCCACCATGGCAATTAATTTTCCATCAACCAGAATACAAGCAGCATTATTCCAGCTAATCGGGTGAGTTAATCCTAAAATTATCAAGTTTCTTTCTCCTTTTATCTGTAAATAATCAAAATAACACGTTCACTTTGGTCCTTTATTCTGTCACTTCATTAATTTTTAATGCATAAAAACAGAAAACACCAACCCAGATTTTTCGGTATGAATGGTGAAATCAGTGTATGAATGAATTCCCTCGGGTGACGTATCAATACCAACCAGTCTGATAGAAACACGGGGAATACCCTTTCATATTTGATCGATTGATACACTTTCAACCCGCTTTCTTCAATTATTCTTTCCCAATCATCTCTCGAAGCATATCTCTGGATCGGTTGATCATCGAAAGGTATCCGCCCTGATTTTAACACCTGGTAAATATTCGGAAATAATGCAAACAGATTCGGTACTAAAATAAACGCGCTGCCTTTTTTCTTTAAAACACGATGCATTTCAGACAGCCCTTTTAATGGATTACTAAAATGCTCCAGACTGCCAATATTAGAAACGTAATCAAATGACTCCGATTTCAAAGGAAGGTGCTCCCCTTCAGATTGAATAAATATCGAGGAGGGCAATGCATCGATTTTTGCCCTCTTTAAGGCGTTTTCTGAAATATCAACTCCCATACAAGAAATGTTTTTTGGGCATAGTTTAATTAATTCCCCGGACCCACATGATACATCCAATAGTGAAGAACCCATCGTCATCCTTACTTTTTTAATCACCCATTTATAAAATGACAGATTCTGAACGAACTCCAACGATGTATAAAGGCGATCATATTGCTTACGGATGTCATCCTTGTTTTCACTAATTACTTTGTTTATCATAAATGGCGGTAAATTCATTGATACTCCAAAGGCACCAGCTTATTTTTTTTTGCGCTGACGATTAAATCACCCGCAATTGAGAAACCATCTGTAATCGCAAACCAAGGCAAGAACAATACCCGAATTCCTGGAAAATCCAGAATGCTTATTATAATTCCCTTAATATTCTTCGCAATCCTTGCATTATTCAACCATATTTTTATACTTGCCAAAAAGCTGAAATATCCACCAAATCCGCGTCGAATCCGTATGTCATAAAAACCCGCTTTTTCCAACATGCTATGAAGAACCGTTCGAGTAAAGACAAATAGATGCCTGGGTGTATCGTATCCGATCCAATATTTTTGAAATATTATGCGGTCTATACTTTCCCAGTTGGGGATCCTAAGAATCAATACGCCATCATCATTAAGCAAATCATGAATTCTTACTAACACCTTAATGGGATTATATGTGTGCTCCAAAACATCCCATGCTGTCACGACATCGAACTGCCCAGGATTGAACTTTGTGTCAAGCAAGTCACCTTGGAATACATTTAAGCCAAATCTGTCACGGGCATGAGAGATGGCCTCCTTATTAATATCAATACCAAAAACATCCCAACCCCTTGCTCTCATGCCATCTATAAAAACACCAGTGGAGCATCCAATATCAAGGATTGTCCCCTTTCGTTTCTCCGCCAGTCTATAAACGAAATTGATCTTTAGATGCAAACTAAAACGTCTTGCGATCCGGCGCAGAATCCATCTCTCATCCTGAATTGCACCCACATAGGGTTCATAGTTAGATGGGTAGTATTGATGCATCTGGCTGCGCTCCGGCCGGCGTTGAAGATAGATCAACCCGCACTTACAGCATTGCACCCGTGTGAACGACCCGGGAAGGTTTAGTGCCAGATCGTAAGTCACCTGGGTATTCTTTATGGTTTGGCAACTACATAATGGACAGCAGAATAAAGTCTCAAATTCCATCTAAGGCCTTTTACTTTTTTTGTTTTTTTTCCGCGATAACCATTATTTCATCATTCATGATAATTTGGTCGCCAGCCTGATTAACAATAGAAGAATGGTCAATCTTCACATTTCCAAATCGCACATTTAATTTTTGTAGCGATGGTACATGTTTTGATATTGGTAAATAGATTACTAATATGATTGTGCGAAGGATAATTGCTTTAATGAAATGAATAATAAAATTCCTTATTTCCTTTAACCAGGAGTCATCGATGACATTTGCACCACCTGATTCTATAATGGTGAAATTATTATCTGTCAGCAATTTGGTTAATGTCATTTTTGTAAAATAAGTTAAATGTCCGATTGGAATCATATAGCGCCAGTGACGACCATAAAGTCGAGCGAAGAAGCTTCCTGCGTCGTGTGTGGTGATACACAATATTCCTCCTGGTTTTAATATTCTATGCACCTCAGCCAATAACAAGTGGGGATATGGGTGATGCTCAATAACATCAAATGCTGTAACGATATCAAATTCATCGTTGGGCAAAAATAATTCCTCAAGGGGCTTTTCATATACTTCAAGGTTTTGGTGAAATCGACAATAACTAATGAACAAAGGCGCTACATCTTGCCCAATGGATTTATATCCTGCCTTTTGGGCTTCGACTAAAAATGTTCCTGCACCGCAACCCACATCTAATAAATATCCTCTGTCAGAAAATCTTTTAATCACTCGGATAAATCGTCTCCAGACAAGAATCCGATTAAATCCACAATTAATGGCCCAGTTATTGATGAATTCAATATCATTTGTGTCTTCAAAGTCATAATATTTTTTGAGTGTTACAGGATCAATTCTAGGATTTTCATATATCAATCCACATTTATTGCATTTTACGATCGCCCACTCATCTTTTTCGAATTTTCCAACTTGATATTTTAGAACAGGGACATTATATAGGATATGAGTATCATCAATCCCACATATTGGGCAAGTAATATATTCCATTTATCTCCAACTATCCTGCATTTTATCTTTGCAAACCAGATATAATGCCCTTTGTGGCTTATGCAATCCGAGGGAATAGAATCTATACCGTCAAAAAGCTTCTAATATTATCACAATATTTTTCCATAAAGCCTTAACACCAATTATTGTCCTGCGCATGGTTATATCTCGAAATCATATCCCTAACCTTGTGCTCTTATCGAATAATGACTGATCTTAATTGATTTCAGGAATATTCAGTTAACCGACAGCAAATAATAAGGGGGTAGCAATTTGCATACACCATTACACATAATTACATCCAAAGCCCCCGTTTATCGATTCTTTTCAATCATTAAGGCATACCAATTGGATAACCTGGCGGCGATTACTTCCCATTGAAATTTTGTTTCTGCAATGTGACGCGCCTTGGAACCCATGATCAGGATTTTAGACTTACTGTGTATCAGCTCCTGAGTTGAATGGAGTAAGCCTTCAGCTGATGTCTCAGTAACACAACCAATACCTTCTGTCCGAATAACATCAGCAGTATCTCCGACATCAGTTGAGACAATCGGTTTTCCCACGGCGATAATGTCAGAAAACTTTAATGGCCAGCGCCCCTGATTTGCTTTTGTGTTATTAAACGGGAACCAGTAAATATCGCAGATACTCATACAGTCATTAATGACATTGTCTGGAACATATCCCAAATCAATTACATTTAGCAACTCCGGAGTAACTCGTTTGATATTTTTCCCACTGGTGCCAATAAGGACCAACCTTACCGTTGGATTGCTTTTTTCCAGCTGGGAAAATGCCTGACATAAAAGTTGTGCGTCACGTTTAAAAATCGCCCCAATATAACCGATCGTGAAACTTTGAGAAGGAATGTGATATTTTGTCCTGTTTTTTTTTCCTTTTATCGGGAAGAAGCGTGCCGTATCACAGCCATTCGGCAGGGAAATAATGTTTTGTGGAGAAATACCGAGTTGAACTGCTTTTTCATGTAATGCAGAACAGATCACACTTATGCCGTCGGAATCCTGACGAAAGTGCTCCTCATAATACGTTTCAACCGGGCGTAAAAATAACCTTAACAAGGGATTACTTCTTTCTTCGACAGATCCCCCTTTGCCAAACCAATCTGCCCAATCAAACAACAGAGGAACCTTATTGATTCCTTTTGAATACAGCGCTGGATATATTACAGCAGGTCTTGATTCAAAAGCGTGAATGATATCATAACGATGGTTCTGTAAATAATTGATACGACAAATAATGTCCCATGGATCCCACCCGGTCCTCCAGGGACCAGAGAACAAATTTGGTGATTCCACTACTAAAACGCCATCGATACATGTTGTGACCAACTTAATTCTTTCAGTTGGAGATGTAGCAATGATTGTCACATGATGTCCCAGTTTGACCAATTCACGAGCAAAATAAAAAGCCCTCAAGTATGTGCTTCTACCAACCATGCAATGAGTGATCATTAACACTCTCATATTGAACCCCCTGCATGAAACCCGTCGTACAATCCTTTCCAATATGCCTTCAGTGATTCGTGCTTGCCTTTGATTATTAATCGAATCGTGGTCTTAAGAGCACTCGCCAGTCGATAAACGATTATTATCGGAATTTGTCCAGGTTTAGCATGCTTTTTGAAGAACACCACGCTCGAGTAAGCCATCCAATATCTTTCAGTTCTTCCATCTTGTCCACCACTGGTTGCAGCAACTTTATGCCAGATCGAGGCTGTCGTTACCACTTTTATATTTAATCCACTTCGCTTCACCCGTATGGATAAATCCATGTCATCGTAATAATAAAAATACCCTCTATCAAAACCGCCAATCAAATCAACAGTTCGCCTGGGAATCAGTAAAGCACATCCTGTAACAAAATCCTGATCAAGCACTTCGTGAGAGGCAGGATCGAGCATCCTTCCACGCCATTGGTGGTTAACCTCAAGAGTAAAACGGTTCACTCTTCCACCGACTGACCAGATGATTTTGGGACTTGCGGCATAATAAATAATGGGGGCAATCAAACCCGTCAGTTCATCATCGCATTGAACCAAACGGGTGATCATATCAGGTGCTACTGTCGTGTCATTATTGATAACAAATATGAAATCGGCGCCGAGCTTATAACCATATTGAATCGCTATGTCGGCACCGGTTGGAAAACCCAGGTTTTCTTTATTTCTGATCACATGTACTGAAGGAAAAATTTTTTTGGTTTTTTCCGGTGCCCCATCAGTCGAAGCATTATCAATATAGCCATATTGGATGTTGGGATAATCACTTTTTATTAATGATGTAAAACACTCAATCGTGTCATTGTAATGATTCCAACCAACCACTGCGGCAAATACATATGGTGAGCTGTTTGTTTTCTTCATCCAAGTTCACTACTACGATTACGCTATTGATACCGTTGGTTCAGATAGTCTTTTAATGCCGATTGCCATGTACGTAAATGAGGGATACCGGCGTGGTAAAGCTTGGCTTTTGATAACACAGAGAATACCGGCCGCTTCGCTCTTGCGCCGCTTTCAAGAGAGGTTATTGCATGCAGGTCAGCGTCAACGCGCATTTGTTTAAAAATCTCGACAGCAAATTCATACCAGGTACAACTCCCCTCATTTGTAACATGGTAAATACCATATGCATTTGTCTTGATAATACCGGCAATCGAAGTTGACAAATCGCAGGTATATGTGGGTGTCAAACGTTGATCGTTTACTACATGGATTGATTCTTTCGTGTCTGCTTTTTTCAGCATCGTCGTAATAAAATTTCCGCCTTTTCCGGATGCGCCTTTTACTCCATACAATCCCGAACTGCGAATTATATAATACTTGGGAGTCGCTATTTGAATCAACAATTCACCAACCAATTTGCTGACACCATATAAATTGACCGGTTGGCATGCATCTGTTTCTGTATAAGGAACATTATCGGATTTCTGACCACTAAATACATAATCTGTACTAAGGTGAAGAAATATCGTATCACAGGACCTGCATAATTGCGCCATCTTGTAAGGAGCCAGTGCATTAACTTTTAGCGCTTCATCGATGTTGTCTTCTATTTCATCAACCCGATGATATGCTGCGGTATTAATGACAAGACCATACTTACCATTACTGAGAATTGCAGCCAGCTTGTCATAATCGGTCACATCAAGTTCTGAATGGTTTAATGGAGTAATTTCATGATCGGACAATGCCTTGATAAGGTCATAGCTTAATTGCCCGCCCGCACCCGTTATCAAGATTTTCATATCAATCCTAGCCTGTTGGAATATGCTTTTGTGGTCTGACGCTGGTTGTTAATTAAACAACCTTCCGGTATAAGTTAATATCCGGTTCATTTCATCAAGAAGCTTCACCCATTTAATATTATAAAACATAGGATGTTCATAATCACTGTATTTTGGGTCTTTTAACTTCTCAACCATGTCAGTGACAGATTCTTCAATAGAAATAATTGGCTGGAAACCGGTTGTATTACACAGTTTCTCACCAGACACTCGGTAACTCCTGACGCCGGAATACGAATAATCAGCATGCAGCTCTGCTTTAACTCCAGCCTGAGCCAGGGCATTCTGGACTCGTAAAGCCAATTCAGAAATTCGCAAGTTCTTATAAACCAGATTAAAGATTTGCCCTTTAACTAGTTTTTCATCTGCTTCGATCAAGGAAATGAACGCCCTGGCTGCATCATGTACATCAACGAGCGGTCGCCACATTTCCCCCCCATAATGCATCGTCATAACACCTTTTGAAATGGCATCCTTTACAAATGTGTTTACGACCAGATCATACCGCATTCTCGGCGAGAAACCAAACAGAGTTCCCATCCGTAAAATAACAGGGCAGAATTTATCGTTGGTCATTTCAAGCAAATGCCGTTCACCAGTGAACTTCGATAGGGCATACGAAGCCTTCGGAGATACTTCTGTTGTCTCATCTTGAACGATATCCCCACTTTTGGGATTAACCCCCAAATCGTATATCGAACAGGATGACGCAAAAAGAAACCTTTTTATCCCATACTTGATGCACGATTCTGCAAGCAACCTGGTCGCGGTTGCATTCATTTCAAAGTTAGCTTGGGGATTAAACTCGGCCGTAGGATCATTGGAAAAACCACCAACATTAATCACAATTGATACGTCTTCGAATACCTCTTCCGAAGTATCCCTCATATCCGTAACTATTAATTCGATTCGATCTTTATTAGCCTCAATCCCCGAATCACCAAAGAACAACCTGTCCAATACCCTGACAGCATATCCACGAGTTAGTAATTCATCGACCAGAATGGAACCAAGATATCCAGCACCTCCAACAAGAAGCACCTTTTTCATTTATTATCTTCCTTTTACTACCCAGAGATCACCAAAAGAATCCGGTGGTATACGTTCTTCGTCCGGATCCTTCTGGTTATATAAGTGGCTTGCAGTACTAATCATTATCGTGTCATCCTCCAATGACATCCACCCATGATAAACGCCAGGTGGCACTACAAGAAGTTTGGGATTGCGACTGCTGAGTACATAGGTATCCATATTTTGGTAAGTTGAACTATCCCGTCTATCATCTTTCAATATGAATTTGGCGCTTCCATGTACAATACAGAAATAATCAAACAATTGTGAATGCTTGTGAAATGCACGTACGGTATTCCGCACCGGGTCACCTACAAGATAGACTTGTCCAAATTGTGGTAGAAATGGATCATTCGAGTGAATAATCTCGTAAAGATACCCACGATCATCTTCATGAGACTCCAGAATAATAGAATCAACACCATTTATTGTCATGATTTTTTCTTCTTTTATAGTGAATTTTGATAGAAAATTATATCATGGGATATTTTGCTGCCATCTTATTAATCAGCCAGTATTAGCATCGGATAACGCCGG
>JAFGXF010000046.1 GCA_016936755.1 Anaerolineaceae bacterium
AACTTGCCACCCGGCGGCAGCTGCTTAAGGACGAACCCGATCACCCGCGGGCGGATGAGGAGTATTACAAGGTCATGCTGGGGCCGTTGTTTGGACTGGAAAAACCGATCAGCGCGCCCACCTGGAAACGATTGACCTTTCTCTACACCACCGGCGCATATGTCGACAGGGCTGAGACGGTCAACGACCTGGTGGTGCGTTCGGAGGAACGCGTAACGTTGTGGCGCAGCCTGCGCGAACGGGCGCTCCAGAGTGGGCAGTATCAGCCGGCTGACCTGCCCGAGCTGCCTATCGATCCGGAGATTTTGAAGTTGCTGAAGTTGATTAATAATTAAATATCTTTTGTGGAGAGAAAAATCATGGGTAAAGCAGCCTATCGACTGATCGGGGTTTATAAAATAATCCCGACCGAAGAATCAATCAAAGAGGCAGCCAGGTATCATGAGTGTGATTATTTATTCGACGGGGAGGGTAACTTTACAGATGAAATCGACTGGGAAAATCATCAAAACCTGGCCCTGCTGGAGTTCCAGGTCTCCGGATCATTTACGCCAAATGATCTGATGAATATATCCCAGGGGGACCAGGCGCCTTACATGGAGTTCTACCTTGATCCTCGCGGCGAGAAATGTGTCGATGAGAACCAGGCTATTCGCCGGGATGGCCGCCGGGTTTGTTTTTTTATGCATTTTCTGGATAACACCAGACCGGTAATGGTTGATGATCAAAAAGGCTCATTAACACCGATGCAGGATCTGCCGGAGCGGCTCATACCGTTCACCCATTACCTGCCCGTGGATTGATATTACATCTTTGTAGCGGGGCATCTTTGCGGGGCACAGCTGTGCCCCGTTACGTTGTTGTTGTCAAATGGATACAATGCTTTATACTTAACCCCGGAGAGTTGCTTACACCAACGCTCATCAAATCCAGGACGTTGGTTATCGCGAGGCTGACATTCTCATCGATGGTGGAAAGATCGTCGAGGCCGCCAGGATAATCAACCCCGAGGACAAGAATGTCATCGACGCAGCCGGCTGCGGTAAACGACCTGGTTGTGACATCTGAGGAACGCAACCTGTTATGGCGCAGCCTGCGTGAATGGGCGCTCCAGAGTGGGCAGTATCAACCGGCTGACCTGCCCGAGCTGCCACTGGACCCGGATATACTTAGGATGTTGGGATTTAACGGAACATAGACAGGGATTTTATCGCGAGCATTAATCCGGCAGCCTGAACTTACGATCGATAAGAAAAGGTGATTTGAATCATGGATATATTCTCTTCTGTATTATTTTGGGTCGGGATTGTTTTGTTCTTTATTGGCTTCTTCTCATTTCCGTTATATTTCCGTCGGTTGTTTGATCCAGAAGCCTCAAAAGAGTATTTTAAAACCTTTACAATACTCGCCTCCATTGCAGCGGTTTTCATGTCTGTCTCTTTGTATTTAAAAAAGGTGGCTGATCTGAACACCATACTGATGTCATTGATCGTGTTTATCACAGTGCTTGTATTATCATATTTTATTCAATTGTTTTTCCTGAACAAGGGTGCTGAATTTGCTCCGAAATATCCGAGAGAAGAGCATCCTTTCCCGATTGACAGGTTGAAAGCGTCGGTCAAGAAGTACTTCGGCGGGAAAAAAATTGAATAAAGCCGACTGGCAAATATCAGCACATGCATCACCACATCCTTGGTTCTGATGTTTTCATGTGGTACCAGGAAAGGCTGCTGCGTAGGGACGCACAGCTCCGAAGGATGCAGAGCGTTGTGCGCCCCTTTTAATATCCATTAACTTGCCACACAATGCTTTATACTTAACCCCGGAGAAAAACCCATGCCTACGCTCATCAAATCCGGGACATTAGTTACCGCCGATGCGGTCTTTGAATCGGACCTGCTGATAGACGGGGGAAAGATCGCCCAGATTGCCAGGAAGATATCCACTGAGGGAAAGAAGGTTGTCGACGCCGCCGGTCGGCTGGTCCTGCCAGGAGGTGTGGATGCACATGTGCACCTCGACCTGCCCATGTTCGGGACGGTTTCCTCTGATGACCATTACACCGGCATGAAGGCGGCTGCTTTTGGTGGTACGACCACCGTGATCGACTTTGTGCCGCAAGACAAACCATCGTTGAAACAAAGCATAGACGCCTGGCATGCCAAAGCGGATGCAAAGGCCGCGGTCGATTTCGCATTCCATATGAATATCACCCGTTTTAATGATCAGGTGGCGGCTGAATTCCCTGCGCTTGAAAGAGAAGGCATTACCTCCCTGAAGGTCTTCACCGCATACAACAACCGCTTGCGGCTGGGTGATGCTGAAATCTTCAAAGTGATGCGTATTGCCCGCGATCATGGATTCTTGACGCTGTTGCATGCGGAAAATGGTGATGTGATCGACCTGTTGGTGAGCGAAGCAGTGGCCGCAGGGAATCTGGCTCCGATTTGGCATGCCCGCACGCGCCCGGCCTGGAGCGAGGTGGAAGCCAGTCTGCGCGGCGCAGCCCTGGCTGCGATGGCTGAAGCGCCGCTTTACCTGGTCCACATGAACGTGGCTGGCGAGGTCGACATGCTCGAGTATATTCGTGCCCAGGGCTTGCCGGTGATGGGTGAAACCTGTCCACAGTACCTGTTTTTCACCGAAGCCCACCTGGAGCGACCGGATGGCGCCAAGTGGATCTGCTCTCCGCCCATGCGCTCATTGGATGACAACCTGCGCCTTTGGGAAGGTCTGGCGGATGGCACCCTGCAAACGGTCGCCACTGACCATTGCCCCTTCTTTTATGATGGTACGAAAGAAGTAACCTATGAGGGAAAACAGATCAAAATTCCCGGAAAGGAACTTGGGCAGGAAGATTTCACCAGGATTCCCAACGGTCTGCCAGGTGTCGGTGACCGCCTGCTGGTGCTGTTCACATACGGTGTGGCGGCCGGTCGTTTGAGTCTGACCCAATTCGTGGCGTTGACTGCCACCAATCCTGCAAAGATCTTTGGCCTGTATCCGCGCAAGGGCTCCCTGACAGTCGGTTCAGATGCTGATCTGGCCATCTGGAATATTGACAGGCATTATTCCAATGGGGTGAAGGTGGCGAAACACCGCACCGATTACAACCTGTATGAGGGTTGGGAACTAACCGCCCGACCTGAAAGAGTCTTTCTGCGAGGCCGGTTGATTGTGGACGGGGAGCGTTGGTTGGGCAAGCCGGGCCAGGGACGTTTCCTGAAACGAAAGCCGGGAGCTGAGATCCTTTAACCCATGTTGATCATTCTGCCAGCTGCTTTGCTGATCGCGACCATCATTTTGATGGCTGTCATGCAGCATCGCGATGTCAGCCGCGGGCTGATCTGGAGTGCAGGTGCGGTCGGTTCATTGGCCGCCATGCTTGTCTCTTTTTTCCTGTTGCGAGCCTTACCGCTGGAAGTGGCAGTTCGCGGTGGTACAGCCAGCCTATATGGCAAACTGCCGCTGTCCATAAATCTGGATGGGTTTGCCTGGGCTTTCCAAACAGCGCTGCTTGTCATCTTGAATGCGGTTATACTGACTGCCACCCGCCGTCAGGCATCCGGTGGACCACCCGCCTGGCTTGCATCGATTGCGATCGCTGTGCTGGGTTTGGTTGCCATCCAGGCGGGAACGTTGTCAACTTTATTGACTGCATGGTTCCTGATCGACACACTTGAGCTGGCATTTCTCCTGTCCTCCCTGAAAATGCAGCATAACCTGGGAAACCTGGCCACCAGTTACGCCATGCGATACACTGCCATCCTGGTGGGAATGATCGTTTTGATCGGCTTCAATGATACTTCCAACACCAATGCAGACACCTTTATGTTCCTGGCGGCCATGCTGCGCCTGGGTGCATTGCCTTTTTGGCCATATTGGGGTGATGCCCGATCATTGACTGGGCTGGGAACGATGTTGCAGGCCGTGCGGGTTTTCTCGGTCATGACCCCGCTGGCTCGCCTGGGGAGCAACGCGGTGCCTCCCGGCTGGGTGGGCCTGTTCACTTTATACTGCCTGTTGTTGATGTTGTATTGTGCAATTCGCTGGCTGCGGCTGGATTCCATCCAGGAAGGCAGGGCATACTGGATCACTGCATACAACCTGGCTGCGGGTGTATGCATCATCCATGGCCAGTCTGCGGCAGTAATGCCCTGGATTGTGACATCCATGCTGGCGGGGAGCGCCCTGTTCCTGTTTACTGATCGATCACGTCTTTCCATCTCACTCGTGTTGGCCAACATGGTTGCTTTAACAGGTTTGCCATTCACCCCTGTCGCGAGTGGTTGGTTTGGTCTGCTGGGATCACCGGCAGATTGGCGGGCGATACCTTTCCTGCTGGTAATCGTACTTTTTCTGCTGGGCAGTTTGCGTTTGATGTTGAAAACACCCGAATCCGGTATCCGGGTTGAAGGACTGGCGCGCTTTACCTACCCCGCAGGTTTGATTCTGCTCATGATCATGCCATGGATGATTGTGCCGGCAGGGAGCAATCAAGCTCATTTGGAATACTGGTGGGCGGGCTTTGTAACCTTCGCATTATTGTTGATTGTTATTATCGTGTTCAGGGCTCAGATCTTGGAAGATGCAGGATTGATCTTACCTGATAACCGTTTTTGGAATGCATCCCGGCGTCTGTTTGATGCCAGCCTGTCAGCGATTCAGCAGGATTGGCTGGTCAATGTTTTCAACGGGTTTTCCGGTTTGATTGGGCGCATTGTCAATGCCATCACTTCAATATTGGAGGGTGATGGTGGTGTATTATGGGTGTTTTTATTGCTGGCCCTGTTTGCCACATTGCTCTCCGTCCAGGGTGGTTTATGATACTCGCCATTATCGGCATGATCCTGTTGCTGGTGACGGGTACGCTGCTGTTACTTGTTCGTGATTGGCGCATCAGCATTGGTCTGCTCGGATTGCAATATCTGGCCATGTTCCTGGTTATCCTGAATATGTGGCCGGTGTCTGTCGCCTTGATCAAATTATTGGTCGGCTGGATGGTGGCGGCAGTGCTGAGCACCAGTGGCACAGCACAACA
>JAFGXF010000008.1 GCA_016936755.1 Anaerolineaceae bacterium
ACATCAGCCATAAATCCGATGTGGGCGGCGTGGCGCTCAACCTGGAAAGCCAGGCGGCCGTGCGGGTGGCCTTCGATAACATGACCGCCCGGGTGAAAGCCGCCCGGCCGGAAGCCCACATCGACGGGGTCACACTGCAGCGAATGCTGCCACCCGGGCAGGAAGTGATCGTGGGTGTCGTGCGCGACCCGCAATTTGGACCGCTGGTGATGTTCGGATCGGGTGGTGTGGAGGTGGAGGGGCTCAAGGATGTGACCTTCGCACTTGCACCCCTTTCACGCCGTGAAGCCGAGGAGATGCTTGACAGCACCTGGGCTGGCAGAAAGCTGTCCGGCTATCGCAACATCCCGCCTGCAGACCGCGAAGCAGTGGTCGAGGCGTTGCTGCGCCTGGCCCGTCTGACAGAGCTGCTGCCGGAGATCCAGGAGATCGAAATCAATCCGCTGCGTGTCATGCCACCCGGTGAAGGTGCCTGGGCAGTGGATGTGAGGGTTAAAGTGTAATTCCGGCAGGAGTGTGTAGGCTTGTGTAAATTATCTCGCGCCGCCACCCCATAAGGGACGCCCATCCGCATCGCGCAGCCGGATCGAAACACCGGTAATCTCGTTCAGGATGACCGCCGTCTCGAAAACATCCCCCTCGTAGAAACCGGTCAGGCTCACCTGATCACCGCTGGCGATGTTGAATGCCTTTTCATCCAGGTATCGCAGGGCGCGCCCTTCAATCGAGATCATGGAACCGTCACTCACACGAACGTTGATCGCGTTGTTAGCCGTGGATTCGACCACACCCGCCACAGACACCAAACCCTCGCTCATCCGACTCACTGCGCTGGATTCGTTCGGTACATCATTGTTGTGTTGGACACCACCTGAAGAAGGTGCACCGGCGCCACCTGTCACCAGGCCTGAATTTACATTTTCAAACTCGTTACCGGATATGGATTGCGTGCGGTTCAAACCACCAACTACGAGTATGATCACCAAAGCCACAAACCCAACCCATAGAATGATCTTTTTCATCTAATTTTTGCCTTTACCTTCATTATAAAAACCTATGATTCAAGCGTCACAAGCGGGTTGAGTTGTTTCGACTCCTCCCGAAGATGGAACAGTCTGCGGCCCGTTTTAATTACCCACTGCCAGTGTATGGCAAAGTGCACAACCGCGGCCACGATCATCAGGATGCCGCTCCAGGTGTGGATCAGATCCAGCAGGGTGGTATCAGCCATCATTCGCGCACCGGGGGTGAACAGGCTGTTCTCCCCTGCAACCAGGAAGTAAATTAAACCGGTGATGGCCGAGACGAAGAAACCCAGTGCGATCATGGCATCCACAAAAACATTGAACCGGCCACGCGCGTTAAGCACGGCTTTTCGTCCACTGATTTCCCTGGCCACCCGTTTGGTCATGGATACCACCCAGTCAAAATGGATGATGAAATGCACCAGTGCGATGACGATCATCGCCAGGCCCACCCAGGTATGCAAATCACTCCAGGTATGGCGGTCAAAGAGGATAACGAGCCCATGGTATGGGTTGCGCCCGCCGCGATAACCATTCAGCGGCAGGAATAAGAAGTAGATACTGGTCAGCCCGACCACCAGGCCGGAGAGTGCCAGCAGGCTGTCGAGCAGCCAATTATTGCGGTTGGTTTTCGATAATGCTTTAATTTCTGCCATGCTTGATCTCCTGATAACTGGTCAAGATGATACCCATCGGGGATGAATAATCATCGGATAAATCATGAATTTTTGATGAAGATTTGTGGAACCCGATCCTCCCACCCAAAATTGGAAGAAGGTTCCATTCATGAGCTGAACGATAACAACCCCATATATCCCTTGCGGAAAAGCCCTCCCCCAGTGGTATGACGCACAACTCACCGAAAATCTCGCAGATCATTTTTAGAAGCCTTTTTTCGTATGATTCAAACAAAAGGTATCCCGCCATCATGACGGTGTCCAATCGGGTAAATGGTCATTGCACCTCTTTATCATTATTATAATGAAAGCGGGTGGAATCTCAAGAGATACAGGGAAATCGCATGACATCATCCTGAAGATTACATCAAGGTCTTTCGAAACCCCACCCCACTTTCTGTGGTTCGAGACCCAGGCAAAACGCACGGGGAAACTCGTAAGCATTTAACCGTAGGGCGGCATTTTATGCCGCCGATCTTCTCATACCTTCGCCTTGAGCGCATTTGACCGTAGGGCGGCATTATATGCCGCTGATCTTCCCATGTCTTTGGCTTGAGCGCATTTAACCGTAGGGCGGCATTATCTACCGCCGATCTTCCCAGGCCTTCAGCTTGAGCACATTAAACCGTAGGGCGGCATTTTATGCCGCGATCTTCCCCTGCTCTCGTCTTGAGCGCATTTAACCGTAGGGCGGCATTTTATGCCGCCGATCTTCTCATGCCTTCGGCTTGTGCGCATTAAACCGTAGGGCGGCATTTTATGCCGCCGATCTTCCCCTGCTCTCGTCTTGAGTGCATTAAACCGTAGGGCGGCATTTTATGCCGCCGGTCTTCCCATCCGTTCGACGGGATTGCCCTTACCGGATCCTATGAAATGGGGCCTGGTAACCGGAATTGCAACAGTAACTGGTGGACTGAGTCAGCGTGCCGGTTCGACAATGCGAAAACTGGTAACCGCCCGGGTATGCAGTGCTTTCAAAGCTTCAGGCAACACTTCCGGCTGCTTTCCCCCGAGCCGAAGATCTGCCTGGTATTCTTCTGGTGTCAGGTATTCCGAATAGATGATCATCAACTCATTACGCTTATCGGGGTCCAGCCAGACAAACCGTTTGAAAATGGACCCACCTTCATAGAGATAACCCTGATTCCGCAGGTGTTCGACCACATGACTGCTGTCGGATCCCGGTCGCTCCAGGTAATCCCGGTCGATGTCATGCAACCCGGTATCATGCAGGAAAGCCATCCCGCCCAATTGGATTTCTTCCATATCCGGATAATGATAGCTGTGCTGGTTATCCTCCAGGAAGCCCTCAAATTGGAACCACAGTAAAAGCTGCACCCGTCGGCTGACATCTGCCTGGATGAACAAATGCTGCTCCACCCCGGCAACATCGTTCAGGATGAAATTGCTGCATCCCACATAATGATAAACAGGCTTGATTTGTATTGAGACCTTCGGTAACGCTTCCGAAATCAGGAGTTCATCGCTAAATGTGGCTTTGAACATTGGTCCTGAATCCACGCACAGCCAGACAAACCCGGCCTTGCATCAAGCGGCCAGCTCCCCGCGAAATATCGTCACCGCCTGCCCCCTCAGGATCACCCGCTCCACCGCCCAGCGGCAGCCCACCACACCACCGCGCTCGGATGCCTGGTAAGCGAGCATGATGGACTTCCCGAGTTTCTTGCTCCAATAGGGTGTCAGGTAACAATGCGCCGAGCCGGTGACCGGGTCCTCGTTAATGCCCAGCCAGGGGGCGAAGAAGCGCGAAACGAAATCGAACTGCGGGTCGGAGGAGCGGCTGGTGACGATCACCGCCCGCGCATGGCATTCCTCCAGTCGGGTGAAATCAGGCGCCAGGCTGCGCAATTCCGCATCGCCGGCCAGCTCGAGCAGGTAATAATCGCCCTGCTCGGATGGTGATATGGATGTCGCGATCGGATTGGTACCCAGGGCGTTGTTGATGCCCACATTGTCAATGCATGGTTCGACCTTGCGCATCGGGAAGTCCAGTTCGATCCACTCTTTATCCAGCCGGGCAGCCAGCCTGCCGCTGAGCGTTTCGAACTGTGCCAGCTCGAAATTTTTCAGGATACCCGCCTCCCACAGGATGTGGGCGGTAGCCAGGGTGGCGTGACCGCAGAGCCGCACTTCTTTTTTCGGGGTGAACCAGCGCAGTTCGAAAACATCCTTACGTCTGAGCACGAACGCTGTTTCAGACAGGTTCATCTCCATGGCCAGTGACTGCATCCAATCATCGGGCCTGGCCTTTTCCAGCAGGCATACACCCGCAGGATTTCCCTTAAAGGGTTCACTGGTGAAAGCATCGACCTGGTAGATTTTCATCTCACACCTCCCATTTCAGTCCGATCTCATTTATCCATTGGGATGATCTTCACTTCATCCTCATCGTTAACGGTCCTGGCCAGATCCATATCGGTTTTTCCATTGACCACCAGCTGGTATTGCTCCCAGACCGGGATATTGGCCATCTCCAGGATCTCACTCAAGGGGACTGGCTGAGAAAGCGGGAGATCCAATTCCCGTTTCCCATCCGTGTAAGCCAAAAAATAATCATCCAATAAGAAACGCATATTTCCTCCTGAGGTGTTTCTGGATATTCCAATCGAATGATATCTGCCCATTAACTCACAGGATTGATTGCCGTAATTCATTAAATCCGATCGTTAAGAGTATATCGCATTTATTGATTCCATTGAGATGGCCGTCACCTGTTTTCACCGTCTACCGCCTGAGTGTTTACCTGACCGCCAATCCTCACAGTCGTTTTTCTCATAGCTTCTTCAAGATTACCAAAACCCCTCATTCCATGGGGCTTGTTTTGAATATGCTTTATAATCCTGCCTGTAACAGACAGGAAATCATCTACAAACAAAACATGAAACAAGTGACTCGGGAACGGCTGGCCTGGCTTGCAGTGGCACTTATTGCTTTAATGGGCATGGGGTTGGCACTGCATGCCACGCGCGGGGGTGTCGGTGCACAATCAGACTCTTCCTTCTACATCGGCACTGCGCACAACCTGGTCGCTGGCCAGGGTTTCGGTCTGACCCGCCCATACACCGGCTTTGAGTTTTTCACGCTCTTCCCCCCCCTATACCCACTCATTCTGGCTGGCATCGAGCTCAGCGGATTGGAACTGGTCTCAGCAGTCCGCTGGATGAATGCCCTCTTGTTTGCACTCACCATCGCAGCCGCCGGCTTCTTTATCCTCTGGAAGTGGCGCACCATCCTCCCCGCCTGCCTGGTCGCGATCCTGATCGGTTTTTCACCATCCATGCTATCCGCCCACGCCTGGCTGCTTTCTGAACCGCCTTATTACTTCTGTGGGACCATTTCACTACTGTCACTGGTCATCTTCCTGGACCACCCCCGCTGGCACTGGCTGGTGCTGTCAGCCGCAGCCGCCGCGCTGTCAGCCCTCGACCGTTACGCCGGCCTGGCGTTGGCAGGCTGCGGTGTGTTCGTGCTGTTGTTCTTTAACCCGGTGAAGGCATCCCTGCGACTTAAGCGTGCGGGTGTCTTCGGATTCATCAGCCTGGCTCCCATTGCCATATGGATGTGGATCGTGCACTTGAACAGTGCCTCCATCGCCGGGCGTGAACTGCTCGATCCGGCCGATATCGGTCAACGGTTGGTCAAACTCATCGCTCCGTTGAAAGAGACGGTCATCGGCTGGGTGCCTTTCTCGGCTGAGCTGCCCTTCGTGTCGGACCCTCACCTGTACAAACCCTTCTGGATCGCCATGATCCTGCTGGGGACTGCCCTGGCATTCCTGATCATCAAAACCATCAAGCGCGGCATGGCAACCAACGGGCATATCATCGGGCCAGTCAACCTGATGATTGCCTTAACGGTTTTCATGGGCAGCCATCTGCTGGTATTCCTGGTTGCCTCTGTCCTCCTCAGCGCCTCACCGGCAGCCGGTGACCGTAATTTTGCGCCGTTGTTATTCAGTCTCTATTTCCTGATGGCTGGCAGCCTGGCTCTTCTTTTGCATACCGCCAAAAGAAAATGGTTGAAGACGCTGATCATTGCGTTTTCCGGTCTGATCATCATCACTCAGATCGCACATGGGATCCAGGCGGTCAGCGCATACCCGGCGGAAGGATTGGGCTATAACACCGTCTCGGCGCGCCAATCCCAGTTGTACCAGTCCATCCGGGAACTGCCCGTCGATCTTTTGATCGTCTGCAACAACCCGAATATCATCCTGTTCCATACCGGCCGGGTCGCTTACCCGATCGTCGAGCTATATACAGATAACCCCGAGTGGAATTTTCCGGTTTACGGCCAGGGACGCAACCGCACCGACCAGGGGCAGTTGGCCTTTGAAGAAGGCCGGGCCGCCTTGGTGCTGCTGCGGGATGCCTACTGGGAATTCCAGCTGGTGTATGGGGAAAAGACCGATCAACGCATGCTGGCCCTGGTGGAAGGGCTGTTTGAATATTATGACGGGTATGACGGCCAGATCTATCTGAAAGATGATCGCGTGTTGATACCATGATCCAGGAAGTATAATGGAACTCCAAAATGCACTGAAAGAGATACATCATTTCTGTGAGACGAATGCCAATCCGGCGCTGGTCCAGAAGTACGAGCGATACTTCGTCGAGGGCTATGATGCCTATGGTGTGGATGGCAAACTCACCGATGCCCGGCGCAGGCAATGGTTCGCCGAATGGAGTCAGGAACATGATCTCAACTGGTTCCTCGACCTGGGTGACCGGCTGGTCAGGACCGGCAAGTATGAGGAAGGCTGGTTCGCGATGGGATTCATCACCCTGCAGTTGAAATCGTTGACACCAGACAGCCTGAGCCGCATCGCTGCCTGGCTGGAGGAAGGCGGCCTGCGCAACTGGGCACATATCGACACGCTCAGCGGCGACCTGCTCTCCCAGTTCCTGGTAAGAAAAGTCGTTCCCCTGTCCGCTTTCGCAGGCTGGCGCTCATCCCCCTCCAAGTGGAAGCGGCGCGCTGTGCCGGTGACGCTGATCAAGGCGCTCAAGCTGGACTACAAGACCGGTGAATTACTGTCTTTCATTGACCCAATGATGGGTGATACCGAGAAAGTCGTCCACCAGGGCCTGGGCTGGTTCCTGCGCGAGGCCTGGAAGCGCGACCCGGAACCGGTCGAGGTCTTTTTATTGAAATGGAAGGATACCTGCGCACGGCTGATCGTGCAGTATGCCACCGAGAAGATGAGCAAGGAAGAGAAACTGCGCTTCCGCAAAGTGAAGGCTTAATTCGATAACTCAGGTTTTGATCAGTTTGCCATGCATTTCGCCCAGCTCTGAGCTTCCAATTCCTGAATAATCGATTTGTCCTGCTCCACAAAAAACCATGAAACGTTGAATCCCTTTTTTCAGAGCGGATGTGAACCGCCTGTCCAGCTTCTGTCCCTCCTCCAGCCAGAATCCCTTAACCTGCAGGGTCATCGTGGAGCGCTCGAGCTTGGCATCGAAGCGCGCCACCAGCCGGTCGCCATATAACACCGGCAGGGTGTAATAGCCCCAGCGGCGCTGCGCAGCCGGCTTATAGACCTCCCAGACATAATCGAAATCGAAGATCTTCCTGGCCCGCCCGCGTGCGCTGACGATCTCAAGCGGGGCCAGGATCGTCACCTCCTGTTCGGTGGTCGTCTCCAGCGGCTGCCACGCATCCGGGAGATGCCCTGTCAATAATTCCTCGAGCAATGGCAGGTCTTTGGCCAGCATGTAGCGCGGTTCACGCTGTTCCTCCTCAAGCGTCAGCCGTTGCAGGATACTTTTCGATTCAAGCACGGCTATGCGCTCCAGCGCTTCGTCCCGCGTCACCTTACGCTCGATCAGGCCGGCGAACCACAGGCGCCACTCCTGGATGGTGGCGATATTCAACTGCCGGAACGCTTTTAAAGCATAAAAATCATCGGCTGTCGATTCTTTAACGATGCGGTCATACTTGCCGGGTGCCAGCCGTTCGCGCAGATCGAAGACCTTGCCGGTGCCATTGCGCTGCTTGATCAACAGCTCACCGCTTGTCCACAGGTAATACAACGCCCGGCCGGTATCCTTGCCCGACCACCAGGAGGATTTATGCGTCACCTCCGGTTCGATATCCATGGAGCTGAGCGCACCATGTTCACGTATTTCCGCTCTGACTCGCTCGATCGCGCGCCGGTGTTCCTGTAAGAATTGCGCCCAGCGGGTTTCGTCAGCCCGGCGCGCCATCACCACCCTCAGGCAAGGCAACTGCTCGATCGGAGAGATCCTCACGATCCCGCCGTACTCCAGGCAGGCACGGTCTTCATATAGTAAATCACTCAGGATGGCGGGGGTGTAATCCAGGACGCGCGCTTGCAGGGTCAGGTCGTGGTTGCGGGCGATCACCTGCAGCGGGTCGATCTGGATGACGCTGCCCGAACGCAGCGCTTCGAGCGCGCCGGTCTTGCCGCGCCAACGTCGACCGGGCCACAAGCCCTGCACCCCCAGAATGAAGCGGCGCTGGATGGTCTTATTGATGGTAATGGGTTCAGGAGGCATTGCCCCCCATTATACTTCGACCAGGTGCCAGGCACTTTGGAAGTGCCTGGCACCTCACATCCGCTTGACCATTCACTTTACCTATGATATATTTGGCGCTTATTGGAAAAATAAGGAACAGTAGTTTTATGTATAGTACCATGGTCGTCTTGTTCACATATACACCGCATGGAAGTGCCTGATTAAGCGGGTCTTAAGACCTGCCGGAACCACGGGTGCGCCATGCCCCGTGGTTTTTAATTTAATCACGGCGCTTTCCCTTTTAACCATGCCGTTATTAAATTGAACAAGCGACCGGTCTGAAAACCAGACTGGTTCATCGTCCTGAACCCCTGCCAGCCACGGGAAATCCCCGTTGGCTGGCTTTTTTATTTGAAAGTCTGGTGCAAGCATGTCCACCAAAAATACCTGGCGCTGGCTGGATGACGAATCCGGCCTGCCGTCATTTGAAAGAATGAAGCGCAATCCATTAAATCATCGCAGCCCCGAAGAGGCTCTCAGCGAAGCGGTGGATACCTGCCGGAGGGATCGTTCCAACCTGGAAAATCCCTCATTCAGGTGCTGCCACTGCAAGGCCTGGGTGGAGAGCAACCCGGACCTGGCCGGTGTGAAACATCGCAACCACTGCCCGCTGTGCCTCTTCAGCCGCCACCTGGATGAAAACAAAGCCGGCGACCGGCGCTCGGGCTGTCATGCCGCCATGCGCCCGATCGGTCTGACCTGCAAGCCATCCCACAACAAGTATGGCAGCGCAGACGGCGAGCTGATGCTCGTCCACCGCTGCCTGGGCTGCGGCAAGCTGTCGATCAACCGCATTGCCGCTGATGATAATGCCGAAGCACTGCTCATCATCTTCAATGACTCAGGCTGTATCGATGGACATCTGATGGAAATGATCGCCCGCCAGGGAATCCACCTGTTGGGTCAACACGATCTGAATATCGTACTATCGCGGCTGTATGGGTCCGGGCCGACCGCCATCGAGGAGATTATCTCCAATGTCAGCGTGAACATGCCGGATTCCAGCGACTTTCGATAATCAACCCATATCGGATGGATCACTTTACTCCCAAAACATGCCGATGCGCCGGGCGTGATGATTTATTTTCCCGTTTGGGATATTTCGTGGAATTTAATGTAAACCGGCCGGGCTACAGTATAATAATCACAGGTTGATTCAAGCTTTTTTCATAGTGTTAACACACATGATAGCGGGTCCGGAGGTATGGCATGCATGAAGTAGGGATCGCTGACAGTATTATGGGTATAACCAAGGATGTGGCCCGTGAGAACGGCCTTACGCGTATCACCAATATCACCATCCAGATCGGCCAGTTCACCGCCATCGAAGCAGATGCCTTGGATTTCGCCTTTCAACTGATGACCAAGGATACACCGGTCGAAGGCGCTGAACTGGTGATCGAAAAGACGCCCCTCTTGCTGCGCTGCAAGAAGTGCGAAGGTGAATACAGCGGTGAAATCGACAATTTGAGCTGCCCGCTGTGCGGTGCCGAGGATTATATGATCCTGCAGGGCCGCGAGATGGTGGTGAAATCCATATCTGGCGAGAAAATTGGGTAAATCAACAAAAACACAAACCATCCCGGTAAAAACCCGCATCCTGAGTGAGAACGACAGACTGGCAGCTGAAAATCGCGCCTGGTTCGTCAAACAGGGCATTTTCGTCGTCAACCTGATCAGTTCACCCGGGTCAGGCAAGACCACTCTGCTGGTGGATACTTTGAATGCATTAAAAGGCAAGCAGCATTGTGCGGTGATCGAAGGCGACCAGCAAACCAGCCTGGATGCCAACCGCATCGCTGAGACCGGCTTCCCAGTGCGGCAGGTCAACACCGGGCGGGCCTGTCATCTGGATGCATCCATGATCAAGAATGCGGTCAGCGAACTGGCTGTGACCGGCCTGGATATACTGTTCATCGAGAATGTCGGAAACCTGATCTGCCCGGCCGAATTCGATCTGGGCGAACACTGCAAGGTCGTTCTGATGAGCGTTACCGAGGGCGAAGACAAACCCCTCAAATACCCGGTCATTTTTCACCTGTCGCGCGCTGTGGTGATGACGAAAATGGATCTCATCCCGCATTTAAGATACGACCCGCTACTCGCTGAAAAAAACATCCGTAAGATCAACCCCCAGGCAGTCATCCTGCGCACCTCGACTTATACGAGTGATGGCTTGCAGGACTGGCTGGATTGGCTGGTGACTCAGAAATCACACCTTCCCCTTTAACAACCATAGGCACACCGCTTAACAGGATTCCACACCCTGGCATCCTGATAAACCCGTGTGTCGAACCTGCCGCAGACCACTGATGAATAGGAAAAGATCCATGAAACCCAAACAAGCCATCACCCATAAGATCATCGCCATCTTTCTGTTTGTCGGGGCTGCGTTGCTGCTGTACCTCACAGCAGATCCCATCGGTGTGACCTGGGACGAGCCTGCCTATATCCCGGCAGCCCAATCCTACGCAGGCTGGTTCGAGGTATTCTTCACAGATCCCATCCAGTCATTTGACCGCGCAACCATCGACAGCTACTGGAGCATCACCCATGAACATCCGCCGCTGGCAATGGCCTGGAACGGACTGGTCTGGAAAATCGCCACAGCGGTTTTCCATGCCTCCAACCAACTGACAGCCATCCGGCTGGGACCCATCCTGATGGTCAGTGCGCTGGTTGCCATGTTGTACCTGTTGATTGCAAAACACTACGGGATACCGGCTGGTTTGTTCGCCGCAGCCGGTTTGCTTTCCATGCCGCGTTTCTTCCTGCATGCCCACCTGGCCAGCCTGGACGTTCCGGTGAGCGTCATGTGGTTCCTCTTCATTTTTGTTTTTTGGAAGACGGTTGACCGTAACGATTGGGATTGGGGCCTGCTGTGGGGGGTCATGTGGGGTCTGGCGATGGCGACCAAATTAAATGCTGTCTTCATCCCCATCGCCCCCCTGCTCTGGATCCTGCTCTTCCGCAGAAAACCACTGCAACTGGTGCGCCTGCTCCTGATGGGGATGGTTGGAGCGGGCACTTTCTTCATGGTCTGGCCATGGCTCTATCATGACACCCGGGCACGGTTCCTGGAATATATTTTCTTCCACGTCAATCACATCCCGATCGGTCAGTGGTTTGATGGTGTCTTCTATCTCCCGCCACCGTGGTTCTACGTATACCTGATCCTGTGGGCGGTCGTGCCCCTGACCCTGCTGGTCATGTTCCTGCTGGGCGTTTTCCGCAGTGTGAGATCGAAGAATGGCGACAACGGGCTGGGATGTTTGCTTTTAATCAATGCGCTGGTTGCCATCCTGCCCTTCACGTTTGGAAAGCAGATGCTGTACGATAACGACCGCCTCTTCATGCCGGTTTACCCGTTCATTGCCTCACTGGCCGCTATTGGATTCGGCTTGCTGCTGACCTGGATTCGGAAATTACTGGCAGGCTGGAAGCGGCCTGCCCTGGCTGCGCCGGTCAGCCTGCTGCTGGGGGCTGCCCTGCTGTTGCCGCAATCACTGTCAGCCGTGAGCTTATACCCGCACTTGCTCTCCTATTATTCCGAGAGTGTGGGCGGATTACCGGGCGCCACCCGCCTGGGATTTGAGACGACTTACTGGTGCGAAACCTATGTATCCGCTCTGCCATATATCAATGAACATGCCAGTCCCGGTGACACGATCTGGACCCAGGACTGGTCGTTCGAAGTACTCAAGTATTATCAGAAGATTGGCCGCCTGCGGCCGGATGTGGTGGTCCTTAAAGTAGGCTGGGGAAATTTGAATTTTTTCAATATCGACTGGTACATCTTTGAATACCGCCAGACACAATACGGAAAAGCAGGAGCGGAATACTATCAACCCCTGCAAATATTACAGGATCAAATCCCGATCTATGAGGTGATCCATCAAGGGATTCCCTTGATGAGACTTTATGGACGCATCAAGTAAGGGAAGGTACAAACGATCGCGGCTCGCCTGGAATAATGACCCTTTAATCAAAGACATCAAGTATTTAATATTTGGGTGATTCGTTATTCAGTTTGTACTGCACAGCAGGTCGTTGATGGTGAGGGGGGATGAGGACATTGCCCCTCATTATTCTCTGTCCAGGTGCCAGGCACTTTGGAAGTGCCTGGCACCTCACATCAGCTTGACCATTCACGCTCCCGGTCATTTGGTTTCCCCTCGTCAGGGAAATAATGAAACGCAGCTTTTTCTTAAGGTGCTGGCTGTTGTCCTGGTACGATCATTGAAATAGCAAACACAGTATTTAATGAAATCCTTAAGTCACTGAAAACCAGCCTGGAATTGAACGATTTTCATTACCGTAGAAAGCCCCCAATAGTCCTTACTGTTAATCCCGATGTTCCTACTGCTCCCGTAGTCTCATCAGCCAGACAGCATGTGCCATGATCAGGATCCCGCCCAGACTTAAGACTCCCAGCAGCAGGTCGTTCAACCCGCTGGATCCGGTGTAGTTCAAACCAATCACAACCGCTGCGATAACCAGCATCAAGCCAAATCCGAATTCAATTGCCGTTCGAGGTGTAAAAGTCATTCATCCTCCAAAGATCAAGGTTATTTATAGTCATAGTCTCCGGGGATGATCGCATCAATTTTGGCAAGTTCCTCGGGAGTGAAATCAAGATGATCGAGTGCCGCGACGCAATCCTGGATCTGACTCAAACGGCTGGCACCGATCAGGGCGCTGGTGACCTGCGGTTGGTGCAGCACCCAGGCGATGGCCATCTGCGCCAGGCTTTGCCCGCGTGCAAGGGCAACTTCATTTAACTGTGTCAACCTCTGGATCAACTCGTCTGTCACGTTGGCCGGTGTCAGGAAGGTATGCGGCAGATTGGCGCGTGAATCAGCCGGGATGCCATCCAGGTATCTGCCTGCCAGCAGGCCCTGCGCCAGCGGCGAGAAGACGATGCACCCCATACCCTCCACATCCAGTGCTTCCAGCAGGCCGTTCTCGATCCAACGCTTGAAGAAGTTGTAATTGGGCTGGTGGATCAGGAGCGGTGTACCCAGGTCGCGCATAATGGCTGCTGCCTGGCGCGACATCCCGGCATTGTACCGGGAAATACCGGCATACAAAGCCCGCCCGCTCTTCACGATATGGTCCAGAGCCCCCATCGTTTCCTCCAGTGGTGAATCCGGGTCCGGGCGGTGGTGGTAAAAGATATCCACATAATCCAGCCCCATGCGCTTCAGACTCTGGTCGCAGGAAGCGATCAGGTATTTTCGCGACCCCCAATCCCCATAGGGTCCGGGCCACATCGTGTATCCGGCCTTGGAAGAGATGATCAACTCATCCCGGTACGCTTGAAA
>JAFGXF010000002.1 GCA_016936755.1 Anaerolineaceae bacterium
CGAACCTCACGGATGTGAACCGTGCGCTCTAACCAGCTGAGCTACGCGCCCATGGAGTACTCACAGGTCCTGTCCCTGAACCACTTTACGGTCTACAGTTACTCTGCAACCTTCCGAACTGTGTGTACTACAGGGCTAGATTTTATCATAGCCACACCAGATTAACAAGTCTACTGTATATTCAGTACTTTTAAAAAATTTTACTATCTCGATTTATTTAAAATCCGTTATTCATTTCAATGCAACCGGCAAGAAGTACAATTTCCAAAAAGTCTCATCAGCACCCACATCACAATTTGATACTCCGACTAAATAGACTCTTGTATCACCATCAATATCCTTGGGTATATCTGTTCGACACTCTACAAGGTCTATCGCTTGTGAATTGTAATCAAGATGATAATCCCCTATAGAACTATCGATATATCTTGGATTGAGATTTGTAAAGTAAGGATTACCCAAATCTCCATTGTCAATATTTCCCCAAAATAAATTATTAACAATCGTAACGTCTCCATTGGGATTATTCTTCACAATCCCAATGGCACTATTACTTATGATGTTCGAATTTATTTGGCCAAAGATACCATCAGAAATATTTATACCAATCGGACTATTATTTAGTGTGTTATGACTCATAAGAATATCGAGTGGACGCGATTGGCTATCATAAAAATCAACATTACGTTCTTTATGGTCAGAAAAAAAATTATTGGTAATAGTGAGTTGCGATGAATCTAATGTGAAATTTGATGATAGTCCCTTGTCCGCCTCAGGGTTAATAATAACATTTCCATCGACGATTGAACTTGAGTTTGATGTCACAACAACAGAAGGGCCCCCATAGTTATATACTATTCTATTGGATAATAAAGAGTCATTGCTGGATGATATATATACAGCTGTTCCGATACAATATAAATCCTTCGCCGCATAATTATTATAGGAAATTATGTTATCCTGAATTATCGAATCACTACTCCAAGTAAATATTGCTCCGCCTCCCCCACATTGAATTCCTGAAGTGTCCGACTCATTTTGGTAAATATTATTCTTTTCGATAATTGCATTACCTATTGAAAATTCTATAGCTATAGCGCCACCACGTCCATCTCCTAGCGTGCTTCCTTTATTCGAATAGATATTGTTGTTTCGTATTTCAGGGTTACTATCATTAATCAGGATACCTCCTCCACATCTGCTCTCATGAGGGCATGGTGCAGTTGAGGCATTTCCATTTGTGATATTAAAGCCATCAATAATCGGTGAACCAGCAGAATTTATAGTAAATACCCTTCGTTCATCTTCTCCATTAATTATTGAAGGATAAGCTCTCGGGTCCTTAATTATTGGTCCACTTGCTTCACCATCCCATCCACCATATAAATGAATCGATTTATCTAAATAAATCACTTCAGAACCAGAGTCAGCCGTGTACTGGCCTTCTGCAAAGTATAAATTATCTCCAGAGCCACTAGCATCGATAGCTGTTTGATACAAACAAGGGATAGACTGACTACATGCGGTTCCAGACCCAACAGGGCTTACGAAATAATCCTTTTCCATTGGGGAAAAGTTGATAAATAGGTGTTTTGTGGAACCTACCAAACCAAATAGTATTACTGGTAGAACGAGTATATATCCTGTTTTGTGCATTTTGATTCTCCCTTTTACCTGGAACCCCTTGCCTTGGTGAAATTTCTACCCTTTCGAGTTATATATCAGTTCTTTAATGATGTAGAAGAAGCTCTTCATTCCATTTGACAAAATGAAACCTACAACAAATTATGATTTCCCAATTGTATCAAGTCAAGTAAATCCGAGCCAGAAGCACGAGGTACAACCATTTCATTATTAGCCATTTCATCGATAATATCATCTAAACGGTGAATGATTATCCCCCGCTCTTCAATGTATTTCAATTCCTCTTCATACTTCAAATGATGGATGACAATTTCGAGTGACCATTTTCCTGGATATAACTTACTTCGTAATTTTTCTTTCTTTTCATGGTGGAATTTATTTGTAATCCATTCCTCCGCACCAGCTCGTAGCTCATCCTCCGTTCTCGTTTTCGCATTATGGGGTCCTCGACCAGACTCCTTTTGAATCGCTTTTGGAAGTGGGATAAGGTAACTCATCGGGCTTGTTGAGGCCTGAACTTCCACATGACGGCAGATTACTTCATCGTTTACGAAACCAATTGCCAGTAAATCAATTTCTTGAACACCAAGCCTAATACCGCGAATGGTGAAGTAACCTTTTCGATTCAGCCATTCCTCAACTATTTCTTCTGCTAATAGTGACATCGTTGCTCCCAAATACATACACCAAAGACTATTATTTATCCTCGAACATACTAGATATGTCAGTAAACCATGGGATGCTGAAAGCTTTGTGGTTTTGAAGGCTCTTTAATTCTATATCCTCTACCTTTACTTCGAGACCGGCAAGCTCATTCTTTTTTATTATCTCAGTGATTATTGAATCGATGAGTGTTTGCTCCATATTTACAATGTCAAATATTTCACGGATAAGAATTTCAAGTGTATATTTAATATCAATTGCTTTTAGTAACTGTAGGAGGTTGTTTATTTGGATTGTTTCTGAAAAGAAAAACAAGTTGTTTGAATAATGTGTTCCGAATAAATATATAAGGGGATAATAATCATTATTGAATCGCTGATTGTTTGCCTCATTTTTTGAATAGTGAAAACCAAAGTTATCCCGTATCTCTCTTATCGCGTTTGACTTCGCGAAATATCTCTTAAGTCTTGACTGCGCGTTTTTAGCTTTATCATCAAACCTAGATTGATATATCGAAGAAAAGCTCGATGAATAATAGGACTTTCTAAGATACTCCCATGCCTCATTTAATTTTCCAGCAAGTATTTGTATTAACATAATTACGAGTGTATTACTTCCATGCATGTGAGCTTCATCAGTAGTATTTGTATTTGATGCCCAATATAGCATTTTTGTTAACCCGTTTAATTCATTAAATACATGCCCAAGTGTATGAAGGACTACATACTCATTTTCCGGTAAAGTACATAATTTATCTATATCCAGCTCACATCGTTTAATAATCATCATCCAGGTATCCTTTTCTTAGAAGCCTTTATGCTAGATTGATAATAAAGTCAATCGTGCTCCCCATTTTTGTATTGGTTAATACTGATGCTAGATTATCCCTTGATTCACCATCAGGATAATAATAGACCCCGGCACCGACATAATTCTTCACCGTTGGTAATTCTTCATTAATACAATTCCAACATGCTTTCCAAGTCATAGAAGAATCTGTTGTGTGTGGGTGATGTAAAACAAAAATCGGAGCTTCAATTTTTGCTAGTATTGTGAATTCTTCTCGAACTCGTTTTCTCCATGGATTGAAGGTTGTCTTCTTCCCCCTCTCACTAAAGATTGCTAAATCATGGCAACCAAGAATCATCACTTTACCATATCCGATGTCGATAAAATGGCTACTGAGATTTTCAATCCTTACCAATCCTTTTTCCTGGCCAGCAGTCGGGAGTGTTTTACCAGTCCAATGATATTTACCGGTTCTCAGGTCGAGCAAAGCGACTAATTCAGAATGGAGGTATCGTATCTGTTGACTGGATGTAGAAATATCGGGTTTATCTGTATCTATGCCAATCGTTATTGAATCCGTAAACTTGGCTAAGTTGCTCTGAATATCTGGAATAATAACCTCACGGCATCTAACCTCAGCAATGGTAAATAGTTTCTGAATAACATCTTGAGGTGGATGCTTATTATCAAAAGTCCTTTTAATCTCACTAGGCCATGGGAAGGTTAAAAATGCACCAGGGGTAATTAAGCAATTTACTCGAGTATCAACTGGCCAATCATCACATATGGCTTTTAAGATATCACTTGCATGTTTTTCATCTGCGTTCCATTTGTTTATAATAATGATTCTAGCCAGTTTTGGATTCATTTCATACTTGGTAACAACAGATACTTTTTTCGATGGGGATTTGCCGGAGACCATTTTCCCAGCCAATACATCTTTAAATTTACGTTTATCATCTTCGGATTCGGGATTTAAACTGCACCATTTGTAATCCCGTGAATGAAGACGTATCGTGGGTTTCATCCTTCGAGTTATCGGCACTAAATCTCGAAGTGTATCGTACCAAGCTCTTTGTTCGTCACGATAACTTGGATTGGTATCCTTCGCATCGATTTCATCGCATAACCTCATCCATCTATTAATATCAAAGCCTAAGGGTAAATCTATCGGGTAATGCAATAATGATATTTTCCTCGCCTTGGTAAAGTGTTGAGATTCATCAAATTCAATAAATGCATCAAGGGTGGGAACATAAAAGTCAACAGGGGGCAGGTTCCTCGTTCTTACAAATTCCTGGTTATTTCGAAGACGCTGGAGATGGTCAAATATTGCAGTTAGTTCAGTTAAGTAAGGATGGTTAGGATAATCTTCAGGAAAAGTGCCGGCAGTAAGTCGATGGTTTACCAGAACAATTCCAAAGATATTCTCCAGCAACCTTTGAATTGTCTTTTTACATTCTTGGCATCGTTCGTTGTGGATTATTTCAGCACTTGAATTATCAATATGGTCTTTTTCAGTAAACCAGAATCTCTTCAAAACGGCCTTCTTTCCATACTCTTTTGAGATTCGAGTATTTTCAACGACTTTTTTCGTTTCCTTCCCACCACTGAATTGACCGGTAGATAACTCTCTTGCCTTTAAAGTTCCATCGTGCAATTCCTTTTTATCTTTTCTGATAATTGAGAATCCCCGATTTTCCAGGAATTCATTTGTCTCTTTTCCACCACTGAACATGAATGATGGCCATTCCTCACCATTTGCATGTATATTTGCTATTGAGACCACGTACTTAGGCGGATAATCAACCATTTCATATATCAGAATAAACTTCTTTGATTCTCTGCCAGGTGGAACACCATCCCTCCGAATTTCAGCAAGTGCTTTTAATATATGCTCACGATTTATATTTTGGGGTATCACGAAAACCTCCAAGGAAGTTTCTAATACCAGTATTTCATACTAGATGATTCTATACCTTAATTACTTTCTCAACGGCGGCCACATTCTTGGATTTGCTTGGCTCCACCGGTAACCATCCCGTAAAATAGTACCACAAGAAAGTGGAAACTTCTGGCAAAATTAGACCAGGAGTAGCCACATGAAGCGATCGACATATAGCGAAACACAGATCGTCAACATATTGAAAGAAGCGGAGGAAGGTATACCGGTGGAAGAATTAAGCCGGAAACATGGTTTCAGCAAGAGTGCCTTCTACAAGTGGAAGGGCAAGTACAGCGGGATGGATGCAAGCGCTCTGAAGCGGTTAAAAGAGCTGGAGGAAGAGAATCGTCGGTTAAAGCAGATGTATGCCGATCTCAGTCTGGAGCACGCAGCTCTGAAGGATATCCTTCAAAAAAAACGATAAGGCCTGGCGAACGTCGAGAGTTGGCTGCGTATATCATGGAAGTGCATGGATTGAGCGAACGTCAGGCTTGCAAGGTATTGAATATGAGCCGGTCGGTATTTCGTTATCAAGGACATAAACCGAATGACAGCGAAATCAAGAAAGAACTGCTGGCGCTGGCGGAACGAAATCCCCGCTGGGGTTTTGGCAAGATGCTAGCCTACCTGGCGCGAGAGGACTCGAACCTCCGAACCTCACGGATGTGAACCGTGCGCTCTAACCAGCTGAGCTACGCGCCCAAAGAGAAAAGGATTTTATCATGCCACATGATGAGCGTCAATGCAGCGCATACATCCCAGGGTATTCATCCGTTGGATGCATCATGTTTAACCGGATCAATCCCCAGGATTCAGCGGCACTTCCATGTAAAAATTGCTGCCCCGTCCAAGCTGGCTCTCAACCCAGACGCGCCCGCCATGTTGCTCGGCAATCGTTTTTACGATGGATAAACCCCAACTGGCCCTGGACGAATCGAGACTACCCTCCTCCAGCGGAGGCCGGTCGAAGATATGCGGCAGGTCAAGCGGTGCGATACCATTACCGTTGTCACTGACCTGGAAAGTGACCTTCGTTCGATCTGCTTGCACCGCCAGGCTGGCGCTTCCATTCACCGGTGCATACTTGAGCGCGTTCTCCACCAGGTTGAACAAAGCCCGCTCCAGTAATACCGGATCCGCTTCGATGCCCTTGTTTTCATGGGTGCCCAGATTGACCTCCAGCATGATCTTTTTCTGCGCCGCCTGTTCCCGCAACGAATCGATCACCGTACTGACAAGGGAACCAATCTGAACGAATTGCGTTCTGATCGTCTTGCCCCCCTTCAGCCGATCCGGGTCGAGCAGGTTGTTCACCAGGTGCGTCATATCATCGATCCCGTCCAATATCCTTTGCAAATAACTCTTCTGCTGTTCATTCAACTCACCAACCATGGCCAGCATGGAAGCATACCCCCTGGCAGTCAGCAAGGGCGAGCGAAGATCATGGCTGACGGTTGCAACGAATTCCGTTTTCAAACCATCGGCTTCCTTGAAACGGGTCACATCCCGCAGCAGGCAGGCTTTGCCCACCTGTTTGCCATCCAGCATGACCGGAGACAGGGTGGCGTAGAAAAGCCGGCCATCCGGGTACTGGATCTCTCTGGATATCTCGTCATCCCCGACCGCGGTCAGCAGTTTTCGCAGTTCCTCCTGTGGAAAAACCTCGCGCACCTGTTTACCGGTCAGTGGACCTTCCTGAGGACCCGCCAGATCCCGCGCGGCAGGATTCATCAATATCAGATGTGCTTTTTGATCAATGACCAGAACAGGATCCGGGGTGGCGGCCAGGACAGCTTCCAGGCGCTGCCGCCCCAGTGCCGCTGAGTCGTACAGACGGGCATTGGTGGAAGCCAACACAGCCTCCCCCGCCAGAGTTTTGATGAATCGTATTTCCTCTTCACTGAAATCCCGGGGTGAATCATAAGCCACCCAGAAAGTGCCGTGTTCTTCCTCATCACTTTGGAGCGGTATGGCAACCAACGCGGATGGATGGCTCTTCTCCGGTGGCAAGGACAACACGCGCCCACGTTGAAGGTTGTTAATGATCAATTGCCCATGCTCGCGTGTCAATTCACTGATCTGGTCATCCAGATAGGCATATGCTTCGCTGGATGGGCCTGTACCAAAGCGTGTGTTCTGCTCCTGTTCAACATCGGTGATCCCCTCAATGATGATTCGGGCTGCGCTGGCATCATCACCCAGCCCGGCTTCCAGGATGGGTATCACGGCTTCCTGGATCGCCAAACTGGAAGCCACTCCCTGGCTGACCTCAACCAGGCGGTTCAATTCATCCATCCGGCTTTTCAATGCACCGCGCATCTTTTCAAAGGCATGTGATAATTGCCCAATTTCATCCGAGTCTTTAATCGGGCGCACCGGAACAGCCAGCTGCCCCCCCGCAATCTTCTCAGCATCCGCGGTCAGCCGAAGAATGCTCTTGCTGATACTGCCAAGCGACATCCACACCACACCACACACAAGCAGCAGTATCCCGAAGGATAAAAGCAACATGGTCCCCGCAATTTGCAGGACTTCCTTCTGAATCATCCAGCCAGGAATAACCACACTGGCGCCCCAACCCGTTTGAGGCACCCTCTGGTAATATGTCCATTGACGCAAACCATCGCTGGATACGGTCTGGTAAAGCCCGTTATCCTCCGGCTGTGTCATGTATTGCCGGTTCATCAATTGGGCAGCTGAGGGGTGGAAAATCAGATATCCATTTTCATCGATCAGTTCAAACAGCAAACCACTGTTTTGGGCATTATCTAGGGAAGCCAGCAACAACTGTCCTTGAGGGTTACCGGTGAAATCCGATCTGCCAATCAGCACCCTCACCGGGTTGGCATTGTCTCCCTGGATGGCTTCAATGAACGATATTTGTGCAGACCGGCCATCCCGCAGAGCCGGCAGAGATGCCAGGCGTAATTGGCCATCCTGGAACGTGCGGGTGAGCTCCTCAGCCTCAGCCCCTTTCGGCTCCCCCTGCTGGTAATCGAGTACCGGGTGGCTGGCAACAACCTTCAGATCACGGTCGACGACGATCAACTGATCGAATAATGGCCTGTCATTCAGCATTTCACGCAAGGCAGCCTCAACCGTATCTGCTTCTGAGGCAAATAAACGCGTGTCGAGTGCCAGGCTGGCCAAAGCATCCGTATTGCTACGCAAAAGGGCTTGTATGCTCGTATCCACCTTTTCACATTCAGTGATCGCACGGTTTACCTGGCTTTTAAGTACGCGGTTTTCAGAATTATGCCATGTGACCAATGAAGCGAGAATGAACAAAACGATGATCCAGGGAACTATGTTCAATGCAAAGCGAGACTGCAGATTTCTTTCGCCAGGTGAGGGGATGAAGTATTCCGGCAGCAGCAAATCTGCCGGAGCCATTTTGTAGAATCCCTCACAGGCTATACCGGCGACAAGCAGTTCTGCAAATGTGATCATCATGAAATACGGGAATTCCCGAAAGACCTGATCAAGCCGCACGTAAAGCGAACCATTTTCAACCAGCAAGACACCCATTACATGAATATTGACCGCCCCGATCCCCACGATCACCGAAGCGATGATCGGGTGCCTTAAAGCCCGGAAAAATGCTGTTCGGTAGGGCTGCTTGACAAGCCAGGCGAAAACCATGGCAAATAAAGCAGTTTCCAGGGGAATGAGTATTGAGTGATCGAAGAGATAAGCGCGCGTTACTCCAGAAATGAATCCGACCACAAGGCCGGGCACACCTCCAAATAAACCGGCCGCAAGCATCCAGGGAATCGCAGCCAGCAACATGGCGACATGACGTGTATCCCACAAAGACATCGCGTAAGTCTGGAGAAAACCCGCTCTTTCAAATGAAACACCCGCCAGTGAATTAAAAAGGACCCCCAGGATCGCCAGAATGGAAATAAATATCCAGTTCACGTGGATATGCCTGCCAACCCGCCGGTGTTCGGAACGAACCATCAATACAATGATGGTGCAAAATATGACTGCCCCGAAGACTGATACCGGATTATCAGGCCAGATAATGCCATATGGAGGAGCGTGGGGAATCAGGTGGATTTGCATGCGCTATCTCTGGCTGTCTGGTTTCCTGCCTGCTGGTAAATGTAATTCTATGAGAATCGCTGTTATGCAGCCTAATACCCATCAACTGCATCTGTTCAGGATTATTATAACGCGGGATTATTTAACTGGCGATTATGGTTTGTTCCTTCCCCGGCGCATTCACTTTTATAGTAACCCTGGTACTCCTCTGGCAGCAAATCGGCGATCCGGCACATGATAAAGTCAACTTTCATCTGGCGTACTTCCCTCGGGGATGCGGCATTTGCACCCAGCTCTGTGGGAAGGTCGAATGCTTTACCAACGATCACCTTGACCTCAGGGCGCAATCCGCGTGAACCCTGCTGGTAATAATCATCCTTGGTACCCACGACCCCCACAGGCAATACCTGCACACCGGTCGCTTCAATGAAATAAACCACGCCGGATTTTCCCTGTGCCATGCCACGCCCATGCGATCGTCCACCTTCCGGAGCCATCATCACCGGCCGTCCGCTGCGCAACGCTGCAAGCACCCTGGTGGCAGCCTCCCGGTCGACCTCGCCTCTTAGAATCGGGATCGCTCCGTAGGATTTAACCAGGATATTCTGCCCCGGGCGGCCCCAAATATCCTGTGCACCCAGCGCTTCTAGGGCTCCTGGCCAAATCGCCAGCAGTAACGGAGCGTCATAAAGGGATACATGGTTGAACACTACCAGGTATGCGCCACTTGTGGGAATATTCTCTCGACCAATGAGTTCGATCGGTCCCAGCAATTTGAAAATCCAACGAAAAACAGGCCTGAAAATGAAACGCAAAACGGATTTGTACCAGGGCAAAATATAACGACCCGCTGTCATCGGATCAATGCCTTAACCTGTTCAAATACCTGTTCGATTGAGAGATGGTCGGTGTTAATGATATGGGCGTCATCTGCCGGTTTCAACGGGGCAATTGACCGATGTGAGTCAATATCATCCCGCTTTCTCATCGACTCGGCGATCTTCTGATAATCCGGTGATTCCCCACTGGCGAGTAATTCCTGGTGGCGGCGGCGTGCACGTTCTTCCACGGAAGCCACCAAATAGAGCTTAAGATCCGCTTCAGGAAAAACAACCGTGCCAATATCGCGGCCAACCATGACAACCTTCCCACGGGAACCGATCGCGCGTTGTTTTTCAGTCATGGCCTTGCGAACGCCGCCATATGCTGAAACCGGCGATACATTGGCATCCACAGCAGCTGTACGAATCTCATCGGTGACATCGAGCCCATCCAGGGTCACATCGTATGTTCGTCCGGAACCCGGTGTGGGTGATTTCACATCGATGGTGATCCTATTTGCCAAACCTGTGATTTCAGCCTCGTTTTCGATATCGATACCAGCTCTTAGGGCAGCCAAAGTGACCGTACGGTACATAATGCCAGTGTCAAAGTACAAATAATCGAGCCAGTTGGCCAGATGAATGGCGAGTGTGGATTTCCCGGATGCTGCGGGTCCGTCAATGGCGATGATGTTGGGTTCGGTCATGGTCTTTTCTATTGTATTATAGATTCACTGCCGGTTATAAACAGGTCCTGCCGGATCCATACATTCAAGTTTGTGGAGGTTTCAAACACCTTCCGGTGAAATATCCAGTCCAATAATCCTAAAGCATCCACAGAATTCCAATCAACGGTTTTATACCAGCTGATCGTTTCTCCACTATAGCCACTGGATAATCCCAGTTGGTAAACAGCGTCGCTGATAATCACCGCCGGTGAATCAACAGGACCCAGTGCATTCACATACTTGGTGTTGTCATAGGGAATCAGCAGCCACTGTAAAGATGGTGCTTGAATATTTACCACCACGATGGAGAGACGCTCATCGCCAACAGTGTTCCATTGTGAGAACGAATCCAGATCCTCCAAGAGCAAGTCTGCGCCCGCGATGCGCATATTCGCCTGCCAGGGTTCCGGATTGGATCTGGCATTCAATCCGCCAGCTGATACGCTGAAAGAAATCATGCAAACCAAGACTACCAGTCCCACGCCAATGAATACCCCCCTGACAGCCACATCGATCCCCCAGCCGTAAGCCACGAGGAAACTGATGATGATGATCACCACCACTCCACCCAGGATCGCCAGTGAGCGCCCGACGTCCAAACCGCCAAAACTTCCCAGCACCCAGGTGATATTCAGAATAATGAAAACAATCAGGGCGATTACCAGGGCGGCATGCCCCAGGATTGGCAACATCACATCACGGGGGCCGATGGAAAAACGGCTGAGCAGCCAGGCAGCTAATATCCACATACATACAATGCTCCAGGCTGCGAAACCCATTTGGCGGCTGGTGTAGATGATCGCGAGAGTGGTGAATATCAGGAAAGCAATCAATACCGTTCTGCGGGATGCATCTCCGTGTATCCAACCGCTGATGCCCTCACAAACACCCAGCAGCAATGGGATGGTTTGATAGATAAACAGGGCTACCACTAATTGCCGCAGGGATACACCATTCCCGGTGAACCAGCCTCTGACATATTCCACCAACCCGGATGCAGCCGCACTTAATCCAGAGGGCAGGAGCATGAACAGGCTGCCTCCCAACAGGATCGTGCCAAGGACAACCAACCAGAAATTTCTGTCCATGGCTGCCAACCAGGAAAAACGTGATCCGGCGGGTGCTTGAGAAGGTGAGCCCGGATCAGACCGCTTGTTGGAAAGGAACAGGGTATCGATCAAGATGATCAACACCACACCGATCATCCCGAACCAAAAAGCAGATCCTGACAACACAGCCAGCCCGATGAACAGACCAGCAAGAGTGCTGCGTTTTTTCCAGGTACAACAGACACCCGCAATCGTAAGAAACAAGGCTGGCATAACCGAACCAGCCTGGCGCGAAAGGGATACAAGTGCCGGATCGATGGCCAACCCAAATGCCAGGATGATCGCAGGCATCCTTCCCAATTCATCACGCATTGTCAGGGGCAGGATCACCAGCAGGCAACCTGCCAGAGCCGGGATCAGTCGGGAAAGGAAAACGGTGCTCCCAAAAAGAGAGAAAAAGGCGGCAGTCAACAATGTATACAGTGGTTGACTGCCCTGCACTTGTGAGCCGCCCAGAATCGCATGGGCTTTCAGTGCTTCTCCAGCCTCGATATCAGAGAGCGGCAAATTGCCAAGATGGATGAATCGCAGTGCAACTGCGAGGATGACAGCAGTGAGCAGCAGCCATGTTTCCGTGCGATGGTTTCCATGCCCCCTGTTTTGGGTTATGGGATGCGGATTAATCATACGGTACCACCTCCAGTATGATGACTGAGCCTTGATCGAAGACCACTGGCAGATGTTGTATGAATTTACCGTCATTCACGTGATATGTCGCCCTTTCGAGATTACCAATAAAGATATAGCGGATCGCATATTGCCGAATGATAGATTCAGCAGTTGACCAATCATTGGTGGAGTAAAGCTTTTCAATATCATATGCACGCGTGCCCATTTCCTCATCACCGCCGCGCCATTGGCCTTCATGGCCCGGCCAACCCAACACAGTGGGATATCCTGTTAAAGTGGACACGCGGGCATAACCAGTATAACTGCCACCGATCGCTTCAGCCAGTATGCCGGGGGGTTTGGTACTTAACCATGCGACTGCCTTTGCTTCGTCCGGATACATATCACTGAAATATCGGTTACCATCCAAAGTCCGCGATTCCATCTTACCAAAATGATTTGATTTAATTTCCAACATCACCGGTGCATATACCAGCGATGCAATCAGAATGATCATTAATCCGGTCTTGACACTCACCCCCAGCCACCCCCGACTTTGTTGAAAAACCCTGATCAGTGCATAAGCCCCACTGATACTGAGTAATATCCAAGCATGATAATAGAATTTAAATATGGTGTTCATGCGCCATCCGAACAGGTCGCGCAGATAAAAGAATTCAGGGATACTCAACAGGAGAATGCCCACTGCCATGACGATCAGGATGAACTCAGGTGGTTGTCTGGCCTTGTCAGGTCTCGAAGGAAAAGACATATCACCTGCTGATATTTTGGATTCCTTGCGCCGCAGAAGGTAATGAATTCCAGTCGTAATCAGCAACAATGTCAGCCATGTACCGGGTGCCATCATCCGCCGCTGGATCGTTGCCAGCATAACCGATAAAAATGAATGACCGTGGGAGTTGAACAGGGCTTCCAGCCATGGCCGGGCAGCCGGGATCATCCAGCCGAACCAACCTGCCACAATCATCAGGATGAAAGCCGCCAAAAACAACCCACAAGAAAATAACAGCGATTGCCCAAAACGCCTGGTCGACTTCGAAGTTCGGATTTCCATGAAAAGGAATACCATGATTGGCGCCAACAGGGATCCAAACATCACTCCAAAATGAGCACCCCGCGTGAAAAACAAAAGACTGGGAATCAAACCACCCGCCTGGCTGGAAAAGCTGAGGTAGTAAGGCAGGTACATCACAAACCCGGCAAGCAGAATCGTAATAAACAACAGCGCACTATCCAAAAACAGGCTCACGCGCGATTTGTGCGACGATACTCCCTTCAAAAGGTATACCCCACTGAATAGAAGCACTGAGAAAGGAAAATCCCAGATGTTGAGAAATCCCAACCCCCCCAGGCAGAGACCGGTGAATAACAACTCATCCCAGGTGAGGGGAAAGCGAATTCCCCATACAGAAAGACCTGTTTTTGCCTTGCCATGGAACAGGTTCAGGGCGATCATGATACCCAGCAGGACAAATGGCGTCGCCAACAAATGCGGGTGTAGATCAGCCAGTAAAAACGTAAAATTGGGGAACTCATCGATGATCTCCCGCGATGCATTCAACAGGTCGTAATCCTGTAACACCCGTGATGCCCGCCACCACGGAAGATACCGGGTTGGGAACCAACTGAATGGCTCAGCCGGTGGACTGGAGAGATCCAGGATATCCAGCCACTTCCAGAATGAGGATACCAGTGAGCCGTCTGGTAATCTTTTCCAGAACAGACTGCGCGCATGCAGGATTTCAAGAACGCCTTCCAGGTTCGCCATGATCAGCAGGAACAATGGGCCTGACAAAGGCAATGAAAGGTCACCCCGCAATGAACGATCTCTCCTGCGTTTACCCAAAGAGAGCAGGTTATAGATGATGCCATATGCGCCCACCGCTGAGAGCCCAAACCAGAGTGCAATTGCCAGGTTGAATCCAATACCCGACAACACACCGCTTAACCGGATGAGCATCGCCACCATTACATAGCCGAAATAATAATATGATATGGCATAACCTGATAGCCAGGGGTCATGAGGTGGGATTCCCGGGGATGCCAGGATCGAATTGATAAAAGCCAGTTCCATCGGCTTTTCTGTTCCAACTATCTCGGGGTTGGCCGAGCGGATGAAGGCCCATAAAGCGAATGCACACAGAAAAACCAGCTCTGTGGCAATGATCATTTTTTTGTTTGCAGCCATCCAGGTGACAATGCCTTGCAGACCCTGCTTGCGAAGGATCAAGCCACTGAAAAGACAAATGACGATCAGTGCGAAAACCTGCCCGCCAATGTTGTTTTGAACGATCCCCAGTGATGCCAGAAACCAGAAAATAAAGCCCCATAACAACAAACCGATTCCACGAATAAATGCGTATCCTCTGTCACGAAGATTGACGAAATACCGGTAAACGATCGGTAATGTGAGCAGGCCGACAACTGTAATGATCAGGTACCAGGAGAGGAATGACAACAGATCGCGCATATGGGTTGCCAACTATTCCAACTCCATTGGAAAATTGAAAGTGCCATCGGTTTGCGGTTCAAATGGCACAATATGCATGACTGCATCCAGGTTGATGCTGCCATAAACATGAGGGAACAATTCTTCTTCAGTGGAAGGTTCGTTTATCCAACGGCTGGTGAGTTTGTGCGGATCGATCTCCAACAGGACCAATCCGTGAATTCCGGCATAATAGCGCCTGGCGGTATCGCATACCTGATGACGGAAAGAGCAATGGATGAATCCTTCCTGGTCAAGCGAAGGTGCAGTGTAGCTGCCGATCTCTTCGGCTTTCAACCAGTCATCGTTTTTAGTGATGTGATAGATATACATTGTGTTCACATTGTGCCTATGCGCAGTTAGTTTCGGTTAACTTCATAGATCACAGTCAAACCATCATTATAGACTTCCTGCCATAAATTGCCATTCCATCGACTGAATTTATCCAGTCCAGTACCGGGATAATAGGCATGCTCCAATTGCCCCACGATAATATAGGACACTTCATATTTATCCAAAAAGTCTTCAGAGATTGCCTTGCTGTCGGTGGTGTAGAACCCGGTAATATCCGCGATCCGCTCGGTGACAGTCGTTTCAGGTCGCACAGCCCGTTGCTGGCGTTGATGCCAATTCCAGCCAACCACCCCGGGCAGACCGGTATAGATCGTAAAGCGCGAACCCCAGCGATACTCAGGTGTGTTACCTTCAACAATAACCGGTGAACCAGATACATGATCCTGCATCCACTGGATGGCTTTGTAATCGGATTCCAAATCCATCACAACACCCATATCATCATAATACGCATATTGCATGAACGCCATGCCATCCAGGGATATGGGTGTCGCTGGCGCCATCCGATCGGTCACCTTATCTTTTGTTGCGGTCAATGGGAAGAGTGTTGCAACCGCAACCAGGAGGATGACCGTTATCTGCCAGAAGGTTTGCCAGGCCCTGTTCCAGCGACGCAGTGCCCTCAGGGTCCAGGCCAAAGCTGCAGCGGAGGAGACCGCAAACAGTGACCAGGCTTGCAGATAAAATTTAAATACCGTATTCATCCTGCCAATATCATCCTTTAGCACGATCAATTCCACTGCCAGCGACAAGGCCAAAGCGCTGCCGGTCAGGAACATCACAATCCGCTTGGCATCTGATAAATTGCCAACAAAAAGCAGAAAAACGATCCAGACACCCAACAGAAGCACCAGCCATCCGATCTCCAGGTTGAACAGGAATGTCAGCGCGATCAAGGCTGACAGGACGATTGCTCCGGCCATGAATAACCAGCCCGCATGTCTGCGCCATTCAGATACCTTACGCAGCGGTGTCGTATCCATCCAGTGATATGTCTCCCAAGCCAGCCAGGATACGATCACAAACAGGAATAATCCCCAATGTGTGAGATAAGACCAGATCGGGGTCGTCTCCCCTTGCCATGGATTGCTGCCGACCAGGCGTGTAAACCATTGGCTGAAGGGTTGGTACAGCAGTTGCGCGGCCAGGATCAGTGTCCCCACCAGTATCACCGCCAGGATCAGCCTGGCTGTCAGATGATGCCGGTCCTGACCATCCTTCCCCCGCGGCCAGCCATACTGGATGGTTGTGTAAAGCAGGGCGATCGCTGTCAGCACAAGATAGGTCGGGTAATCCCAGGTGTTGGTCGGCCGCAATGAACCGATCGCCACAGCTCCAACAGATAAACTCAGCACCAGACTTGCGGTATAGTGGCGGCCATCGGAATCACCATACTTCGATTTTCCCAACACGGTCGATACCACCCAGGCGAGAACCAGCAAGGTCACCGGTAATGCGATCAAGTGTGCATGCAAATCAGCATACAGGAATGTAAAAGCCGGGAACTCAGTAATCGGACCATCCCCAATCGCCCGGCTGGGTATCCAATACCAATCACCCGGGTAGAACGGCAGAAATGGCTCTTTAAAATAAGCCATTAATCCTTTGAATGTCCATCCGATTCGTTGCAGCAAACTGGCCTGTATGATACTTCCACCTGGGGCAACCAATCTTTGGAGACCATGCCAGATCATGCGCAAGGTGGCCAGATTGCCAAATACCGCAGTCCCTAAAACAGCCGAGATGCCGCCCAGGCCTGGCAGCCATTTTAGCAAACTTGCGTTTCCACGTCCTGATGTCTGGCTCGCAGAGACCAGATTCCAGCCAAGCGAATATGCGCCCAAACCCAACAGACTGAAAAGTGTGGGAAGGATCAGGTTGTATGCAAAGGATGGGATCAAACCCAGCCATTTAACCGGTGTACCAATGATCACAAAACCATAGTAATAGTAATTAATATATCCGCCGGATAACCAGGGGTCATAAGGTGGAAAGCTGGTGGATTTCAATACGGCATTGAAGTAGGAGAAATCCATCGGCTTTTCGCCACCTTTTGAAGGATGCCACAGGTCGGGGTTTCCCATGCGTACCGCCAGGAATATCAGGAACAATACCAGACAGACCAACTCGACTGTCAGATAATACTTCCAGTTGACTTTCAATTCAGCCCACAGGCTTTTCCGTTGGACATATCCAAAGATAACCCCCAACAATGCGATACCTGCCAACACCAGGCTGATCAGAGTCTTACCATATTCAGCTCCCAGTGAAGCGGCCAACCACACGGGAAGTGCCAACAGCAGCAGACCGGTCATGCGGCTGAGTGGGTAGCCTCGATCCGGTAATCCGGGAAAAGCCAGCCGGACGATTGGATAACAAAACCATCCCAACAGGGTGATCATCAGGTACCAGGCCACAATGCCAGCCAGAGGGGAGCGATTAATGAGACTCGTGCGCGAGAAGAGATCTGACCAGGTGCCCCCTTCGCGTTGTGCTGCCAGCCGTTCTTCCGACAGCATCAACGTATTTTCGGATATGATCTTGCCGGCATCCTTCGGAATCAGGTGAATGATATTGCTGATATCAACTGCACTGAGAATATCGTATACCCGTTGTGGGTCATAATTCATCGTTTTCCGGAAGATCAACACCTTGGGATGATCATAGACCGTGAAGGCTTCTTCTGCGAACTGGTCATTGAACTGCAATACGCCCAGGTTCGGATATGATGTAAAGGTTTTTACCAGTTCAAAACCGAATTGTCCGCTGAACATGCCCGGTTCTGCCACGTTGTAACACCAAACAATTTCCCGATCATCAGGGCAGCCGAGTAAGTTACGGTAGTAAGCACTGGTGAGTGGGTAGCGTTCAGGAACGCGCGTGGTGGTGCCCCATTGTCGGTTGGAACTGATAAAAATGGTGTCAGCCTGGTCGAGGGTGGACAGGAAATTATCCAATTTTACGGGGGTGTCATCCCAATAAAGTTCCAAATTGAGATCACCACGATAAATGCCACTGTACTGGTCACCGGCATATGCAGAAATATTCTTTACATTGTATGGCAGTGCATCATCCCAACTGCTCTCCAATGCTGGTGAAGACCCATAAACTGCCAGTGCGCCATCCCCTTCAACCAGACAAAGCTGTAACGTATATACAATACCTGGATCGAGTGCAAGTGGTTGATCAAACCTGAAGATGACCTCACCCCCTCGCGGATCTGAGACTGCCGGGAATAACCCGCTGACCGCTGCATCTGCCAATCCATTCTGGCACGTCTCAGAGCCGGGATTAATGATCAGCTTAAGCTTCTTATTATCCCTGGATGCTGACTGATCGACCACATGCGGCAGAACGATGGTCTGAACAGTGGCAACCTCCATGGGCGTAAAACCCATCGCGTATGGTTGACCTGCACGCACTTGCTGAACGGTTACCGGAAGTACCTGGTGACGGATGGCCATATCTGATTCCATGGTTAATGAGATCGGTCCGCTCATGTTAACAGCGGTCATCCCATCAGGGACAGAAACCGTGATCAAGTATTCCATGCCTTTTTCCAGCGGTATCACAGGCAGAACAGGAAAGGCATATTGGTTTCCCCGTAAATCTTCTGTGGTCGCAAACAGGTCTGATATCACTGACCTGGCGAGCACATTCCCGGTTTCAGATATGGGTGTGATAACGATTTGGATGGTTGTTGGTTGTGTGTTGCCGGGATCACCAGCCAGATGAGGTACTACCAACTCGGTTAATACATCATCGGTTTGTGCACGGAAACTGATCTGGTAGGGTTTATCCGCTTCCACCAGCATCCCGGCACGGTATGCCAATGGTTGGCTGATTTCACCATCAGCGGTCATTAATTGCAGATTGATCGGCCCCGGAATATTCTCCATGATCCACTCACTGGCTGCCAGGCGGGTAACAGGCCGGGAGTAGATGCGTGTGAATGCAAAGGCCCATGCAAAGCTTCCACCAATGGTGATGATCATCAATCCAACGGCCAGAACTCTTTGCCAGAAGTCCTTACGCCTTGACTTGCCATGTGCATGCTTCCAGATGGAGACCAGCAGCCAGGCAACCAGGATGGCGGTCGAGGGGTAGATCAACATCTGATAGCGCATGGCACGCACCCAGGCCAGCCCCTGCCATAGGGAATACAAACCGGTCCAGATCCATAACAGGATGTGAGGCTTCCATTCTCCATTGATGATGCGCCATCCCATCCATAAAAAGGCTGCCACTCCGGCCAATCCAAATGGCAATCCCATTCCCCACAGGATCGTATTCAGCCAGGCAAACCAGAGCGGTCGGTTCGCCCATTGCAGCGCTGGTGGAAAATCAGCCTTGCCGGAACTTTGAATATTCAGTTCCTGGATATTCGCCCACCATTTATGGTTAATGTTGAAATCCAAGAATCCTGGCCCGCTGAAAGAATACGGTTGAAAAACACGGAAGGTTAACAAGCAGATCAGCCCTGCCAGGCCCAGGAAGATCAATACACGAATGGTTCTGGTGATTGGCCAGTTCGAACGCTTGACCCCATAGCGCAGCAAAACCGCCATAGGCAGCAGGATAACCAGCGCACCAGCATTGATCTTTGATGCGACCGCCATGCCAACGGCGAGCGCAAATAAACCATAAGGCTTGAATTCCTTGAATATCAGGCGGAGACCCGGTTTTTCCTGCAAGGTGCCATCCCCGGATTCCTCTTCATGTGTGGGTGTCACCAGACATACGACCTGGTAGACAGCCAGGAAACCGAACAGATTGGCAAAGGTATCCACGGTAAAAAAATGTGACTGCTGGATCGGGACAACACTGAAAGCAGCCAGCGCAGCTGCGATCAAACCAACTGGTTTTCCATATAAGCGCCTGCCGATCCAATAGACCACCAACACCGTGAGAATATCCGCCAGGGCAGAAAGTTGGCGCCCGACCAGAAAGATCTGGTCATAACCTGTCTTTTGGAATACTTCAGCAATATAACGGACAATAAAGAGGGGTAAGGTACCATATACGAAGAAATTGAATCCAACATTATGCGGATTCAAAGGCGAGATATCTGTATTGAAGTAGTCAGAAATCGAACTCACCGTACTGATGCTGGATACCACCATGGTCAAAAAACGTTCATCCGGATGGAGGTGCGCATTCTGATCCCAGTTCAAACCGATGAAACGCAAATAGATTGCAGCGATCACGATTAACAGGATAAGAATATCTGACAACCAGGATTGCCTTTTGGAATTCTTTTCTGTACGGATACGCTCTGATTTATTCACTGATTCTGACCTATGGCACCTTGAATATCAGGAAATCCTTGCTTTCCACTCTGGACTGATATTTTACAAGCTCTCCGCTGGGATAGAGCTCATCCAGCAGAATGACCGCATTGGTATCCTGAAGGTTCACGATGAAAAGCTTCGGACCCTCCTTTGAAAGGGTGTCAGCAAATTGCTCCGGCCAGATGGCATAATCATGACCCGGAAAGCCGGCTGTGAAACCAAGCACACGGCTATCCACCCAGTATGGAAATCCAACCAACCAGGCTGAATCGAGTCTCCCCCCTTCTGCTACGAATTGCTGGATCACCTCTCCCATCTCTGAAGTGTTCCAGGTGGATCGCTGATAGACAGGATAATATTGGTTAAATACGAGATCATAATTCTGTGCGCCCGAGAAAAATAACAGGATTCCCACAACAACAAAGGCTGTGATCCTTCCCATGGCAGCCTGCATCCGGCTGGCGATCGAGGCCATGAGTGCATCCACCGCCAGAGCGATGACCAGAAAAACCGGAACAATTGCACCGGCTGTTCTATTTAAGCTTGGGTTCTCCGCTGGAAATGCCAGGGAGAGTATGGAAGGTAACATCAGGATGGGTATCGATATAAGCAGGAACAAGTCCTGCCATGAACGGCGTGATACATAACGAATGATCAATAAGACCAATCCAATAATGAACAAGGCAGCGGATATCAGGTCGAGTGCCGGCCGGTGGGTCACCGAATGAACCCAGATTTCACCATTTGAAACATTAAACATACGGACCGCATTCCAGAGATTCTGCATGAAAACCTGGAGCGCAGGTCCGGGAAGTGGTTGTTCGATCGACCCAACCCGTGTCATGGTGCGATAGACAAACACATCCGGATGGTTGACCGCATAACGCATCAAAGGGATAAAAATGACAAGAGAGATCAGGCTGATCACCAGCAAACCCAGCACTGCCCTGCGGCGTGTTGCTGCGCTTTGACGGTGCAGCAGGAACAGGATAAAACCGATCACAACCAGTATGGGCACGATTCGAAAGGATGTGTACCCATGCAGGCCAATCCCCAGTGCCAATCCTGCCCAGATGAAATCATTTCGTGATTGACGCCTGAGACCTCTGAGCATATAGAAAAGAACCGGCGCCACGAACAAGGGATAGAACGGGAAGCGCAAACCAAGCCGTGAAATGACGTTCGGCCAGTATGCCAGTCCCGAGAATACTGCGGCCAGCAAGCCGATACGTTTGCTGGCATATTCCTTCCCCAAAAGGTAGATATAAGGCAAGGTCAACAAACCTGCCAGGGCTGTGCCCAGTTTCAAAGAAAAGAATGTCACCCCGCTATTGAAAATTTTACTGATCAAAGCTGTCCAATAAAATTGGAAAAATTCGCGTCCGGTGTTACGCGGGAAGTAAACCGGCCATTGCCCATTCAATACATCCATCACATCCATCAACTTCTCAGCATGATCACTGACCATCTCGGGCGGTATCTGATCGAGTCGATAAAGGCGGAAGAAAAGAATGACGGCACCCAATACCATGACAAGTGCCAATCCGGGCAGCATTCTTCGCCAATTTAATGTTTTAACAGTACTTTGGATCCTCACCCATATGCCAATGAATGTCTCACGTGGATACGACCAGAAAGCGAGCATGGCAAGTAAAAGTGATGCACACCATAATATGGTATTCAGCACTGTGAATACATCCTGGTGAAACAAAAGGAAGGATAAAACCCCAAATCCCAAACCAAACCATAACAATTCCAAGCGTACGGGTTGATCCTTCGACTCCAATACCGGCCGGGGTGGAGCCAGGCGGATCTCCCGCTTTCGATAAGCCACGATCAGCAGGATAGCGCTTAACAGGTAAAAGATCTCTGCAAATGTGATTGTGCGAACCGGCGGATCCAGGTTGATTTGAGCGATCAGCGCAAAAAGCAGAACGCCGAATGCCAGCCAGGGAATACCTGCCCGGGTTTTTTCTTCCCGTTCTGGAAGAGGATCAACAATATTTACATCTTTAACGGATGCCCCTGTTTCCCTATTTATACGGATTGGTTTATCAGGTATGTGGGGTTTGCCGGGTTGAACAGATTCGGCAATGTAAACCGACTTCTTCTCCAAAGGGGGCAGTGTGATCTGCGGACCCTGGTGTTTTTTCCCAAAGGTCAGTCTGGATTTTACATAATCAAGGACGGTTGGTTCACGCATGGGAAATTCGCCGGTTTGGTCTGTGGGCGACCAAACCGCAATTATAGTGCATTATCCCGGTAGCTCCGCGTATAGGTAACCAATTTCCGGGTGGACGACATTCGCTCGGACCGATACATGGTAACCCATTTGTTCAAGCGCAGACACCAGCCGTGAGTGGTGACGCTCACCAGCTTCTTCATGATATTCCATCACAATGCGCTTGAAGGCTTTGACAGTTTTCGTATCGCTGCCGAGCAGGATGTCGAATTCAGCTCCTTCACAATCCATTTTCATCAGGTCAACAGATTCGAGATGATTTATTTTCAACACATCCGCCAGGCTGACTGCCTGGACACGCTGATGATCCCCACCCATCCCATCCGTATAGGTGCTGGTGATCTTGAGTGGCTCTGACTGGCTGAGGTCTAGTGTCAATGTCGTCATCGAGTTCCAGACTGCAAGCGGATGTACGATCACATTTTTAATCCCATTAATAGCCAGGTTCTCCTTCAGGAGTCTGACCGAATCCAGGAATGGCTCGTAGGCGAAGATACGGGACGTGGGGTGAGCTGCAGCGATATATATGCAAAACTCCCCGATCGCAGCACCGATATCCACAACCGTCCATTCATCTCTGCTTTCACAACCATATTTTGTATAGAACCGGTCGATGAAGGTTTCCTTGATACTCCAGATATCCATCTTCCCGCGCACATTCATTGTGATGGACGGCTGTCTCAACGTCACCCGCATGGGACCCAAATCGGAACAACTGAGGAATACACGCAGTATTTGCCAGGGATTCTTAAAGCCCGTAATTATTTCAAGGATGGATTTCAGGTAATACCAGTGCTTAGCCATGCGAAGGAGCCTTTCGTCTGGCAATATAAAAAGACATCGTCCCATCCTCACAGGTGGGGTCTTCCAGGAAACGCCTGGTCATAAACCAGGGAAAGATCAGATTCCAGCGCCTGCGAACCAGAATCCACCGACCGGCGAGCTTGCGCCAGAAAAGCGCGGGCAGACCAAAAAGATGTCCCCATTCCAGGATATGCAATGCCTGCGGGGGGAAGTAATCCCATGTTTTCTCGATCTCAAACCCGGCCTTGTCCAGCCTTTTTTTCCAGGTCTGGGGTGAATCACAATATTCATGCCGGGCAATACGACTGTACAAACGGATATACCCCTCCGCCAGAGTGTGTAATTTCAACCTTCTGAACAGACCAGTCCCCCATAGGCTCTCATTGAAACGATGATTCGGGGTGCAAAAGACAAAAAATCCGCCTGGTTTCATCACTCGCCCCAATTCATTCAATACATCCTGGATATGGGGAATATGCTCGAGAACCGAGTTACTGACAGCACTGTTGAAATGAGCATCCTCAAAGGGTTGGATGGCTCCATCCGCCTGAACAGCCAACAGGTAAGCCCTTCGCGCTTCGGCCTCATGAATAACTTCATGCAAGGGATCCAGCCCGATATCCAGAGGTTGTGAAAACGCAACTGAAGCAAAATGGCCATCTCCACATCCCAGGTCAAGGATCGGCGACTTGAGTGTAATCGCCTGATAGAAACCATCTTCTACGGCACGCAGCATGGCACGAAAATAAGGCAGATCGCGCAGGTGCCGCCAAAGGATCTCATCGGGTGAGGCAGCCCTCATTCTTTGCATAACTCCTTAAAAACCTTTTCATATTGCAGGGCAACCTGGTCAGCGGATAAACGTTTCAATACCTGTTTCGCTAAAGGTGATTTTTTCACCGGAGACTCCAGCAACTCGTTAATGGCTTTCGCCAGGCTGGATGGATCGCGTGGCGGAACCACCCGCCCCATACCTGTCAGTAAAACGGGCTGGCGAATACCCGGCATATCACTGGCCACCACAGGTCGGCCACAGCTCATCGCTTCCACCTGGACCATGCCAAATGAATCGGTGGAATTGATCGAGGGGAAAACAATCAGTTGACAGGCGCGATAGAACGCACCCAACTCACGGTCCGGGATGATTCCCAGGAAAGTCCAGTGACGATCAAACTCAGCAATGAGGGGCATCAATTTGGCAGCATAAACATCTTCGCCCATGACACCCTGGTATTGGCCGACAAACATCACCCTGGCATTTGGATGTTCACGCAATACTTCCGGCAAGGCTGCCACCAGGTATTCAACGCCTTTCTCTGTAGCCAGTCGGGCCACCATACCAATGACCTGATCCTCGTTATTGATTTGATATTTCTTTCGAAAAGCTGTGACATCCTTCGCTGATACAGATGGGGTTTCAATGGGCGGATAAATTTCAATCACCTTTTTCAAGCTGGGGCGAAGGAACCGCGAATGGTGGGCAAAATCGAGTGTGTTGGTGATCACCCTTTTCGATAACCAGATCGAAATGCGGTTTGCCAGGTTGGAGACGATGTTGGCAATTGCATTGATCGCTCCCCGGGGAAGTAACAGGTCACAATGATATGTCAGCACAACCGGTTTGCCTTGCAACCTGGCCATGATGGCCATGATAAAAGCATCGAACTGCGGCACATGTAAATTGACGATATCCACCTCGCGGATGAGCTTCCAGGCATGCATGGGCAGGCCCGGCATTATAACCCCCTTGCTGACCCGAAAACACACCGGCAGGCGGGTAACCTTCACCCTGTTCAATGACTCACTGAGGGGCAGGGATCGGTCATATTGCGAGGTGAGTACTGTGACCTGATGCCTGTGGGCTGCCAGGGCGTGTGCAAGTCGTTTCACATATATCGTTAATCCCGATTTGTGAGGATGGTAATAGGTGAGGGCGATTAAAATACGCATCGATGATCTGTCCGTTGGTTCGCTTTACAGGTTCTAGATTAACCCCATATTTTGATTCATTCTTCTCCCAATCGCAGGATCGCCATGAAAGCATCCTGGGGAATTTCCACACTGCCGACCATTTTCATACGGCGCTTGCCTTTTTTTTGCTTTTCCAATAATTTCCTTTTACGCGTGATATCGCCGCCATAACACTTGGCAAGCACATCCTTTCTCAGTGCTTTAACAGTGGCACGTGAGATCACCCGCCCTGAGGCAGATGCCTGGACAGCAACCTCAAACAGTTGCCGGGGAATGATGGCTTTAAGTTTGGTAACCAGCCGTTGTCCCTTATGATAGGCATCCTTCTTGTGCACAATGGCTGCCAGGGCATCCACCGGGTCGTCATTGACCAGCACCTCCAGCTTGACCAACTCATCCGGCCGGTAATCTGCAAATTGATAATCCAGCGAGGCGTAGCCTTTGGTTCGCGATTTTAAATCATCGAAAAAGTCGATGATGATCTCTGACAACGGTATGTCGTATGATAACTGCACCCGGTTAGGTGCCGGGTACTCCTGGCTCAGGAAAATGCCACGCCGCTTGGTTGCCAGTTCCATTACAGTCCCATAAAATTCAGTGGGTGTGAATATCTGCACCTTCATCCAGGGTTCACGGATCTCGGCGATCTGCTCTTCACCAGGAAAACGTGCCGGTGAATCGATGTGCACGGTTTCTCCGCTCACGAGCACTATTTCATATTCAACTGAAGGGGCTGTGACAATGATATTCAGGTCGTATTCACGTTCCAGGCGTTCTTGAATGATCTCCATATGGAACAACCCGAGAAAACCACACCGAAAACCGAAATTCAAAGCCTGGGATGTCTCTGGATCATAGATTAACGAAGCATCGTTTAATTGCAGTTTCTCCAAAGCATCTTTCAAATCGCTGTAATCATCACCGTCAACCGGATAGATACCTGCAAAAACCATGGGTTTCACCTTGCGGTAACCCGGCATGGGTCGGTTAGCCGGATTGGAAACCAATGTAATGGTATCCCCAACCCTGCATTCTGAAACGGTTTTCAATCCGGTGGCAACATAACCAACATCACCCGGGAAAAGCTCGGAAACAGGCCGCAGGTCCGGGCCAAAAAAACCAATTTCGACCGGTTTGAGTTCTGTATGTGTGGCCATCAAACGCAGCATGGAGTTCGTTTTAATGGAACCGTCAAAAACCCGAATATAAGCAATCACGCCTTTATATGAATCATAATGTGAGTCAAAGATCAGCGCCTTCAATGCCTCATCACCCTGTCCGCCAGGTGGTGGAATGCGATTTATGATCGCATCCAGAACCTGGTCAATATTCAAACCCTCCTTGGCCGATATGCGCACGATCTGATCACCCGGTGTACCCAACAAGTTGGTCAGGTCATCTGAGACCTCATCCGGCCGTGCCGAATTCAGATCGATTTTGTTGATCACCGGGATGATGACCAGGTTGGATTCAAGTGCCAGGTACAGGTTGGCCAAGGTTTGGGCTTCGATTCCCTGGGTGGCATCCACCACCAGCAACGCACCCTCACAGGCTTCCAGGGCGCGTGAAACTTCATAATTGAAATCAACATGACCGGGTGTGTCGATCAGGTTCAATTCGTATTGCTTTCCATCCTTCGCAATGTAATTCATACGCACGGCAGATGCCTTGATGGTCACACCCTTTTCACGCTCCAGATCCATTGAATCAAGCACCTGATCGGTCATCTCACGCTCTGAGATGGTGCCAGTCATTTGAAGCATACGGTCTGCCAGAGTCGATTTGCCGTGATCAATATGGGCAATAATACAAAAATTGCGAATGTGATCGTTCATGAGTGGTTCAAAGTATACCTTATAAGACTTTCACAGCATTCGCTGGGATCACTGATTCACCTGCAACCTGCCTGGAAAACATCCCGCCATCAGCTTCTGAACATCCACCTTTTTCGCGGGTTGGTTTACCAGGTGAATCAGGAACTCGCGGTTGCCTTTGGGTCCAGTAAGCGGACTTTGGATCAAGCCAACCGGTGCCAGGCCGATTGAACTGCTGAAATCCAGGATATTGTAAACAACTTCCTGGTGGATATTTTCATCAAGGATGACTCCTTTGCCACGCCCTGCTGCTTTTTGTCCGGCTTCAAATTGTGGTTTGATGAGCGCTACGATGCTGCCCTTCGTTTCTGTCAGCCAGTTCTTAACGACCGGCAGTAATACCTTTAATGATATAAATGAAGCGTCAATTGCGGCTATTTGGATCGGTTCGGGCAAGGATTCGATAAATCGTGCATTCGTGCGCTCCATTAATACTACCCGCTGATCATTTCGGATTTTCAATGCGATCTGGCCATAGCCAACATCAATGGCATAGACTTTAACCGCCCCTGCCTGCAGTAGGCAATCGGTGAATCCACCGGTGGATGCACCCACATCGGCACATACCGCACCTGAAACGATGAGATTAAAAGCGGTCAACCCTGCCTGAAGTTTCTCGCCCCCCCTGGATACAAATCTCGGTCCAGCCTCCACACAAATCCCGGCATCCAACCCGATCAATTCTCCAGGCTTATACCTGAACTCACCGTTGACGCGGACTGTCCCAGCCATGATCAATTTCTGCGCCAACGCTCGTGAAGCGCAAAGTCCCCGCTCAACCATTTGGATATCAAGCCTCTGTTTTGCCATGCATCAAAAATTCTATCAGATATATCACAATCGTGATATTATTGCCGCATGTTTCGTGCCCTGCTCAAAGCCATGCGGCTGCGCCAGTGGATAAAAAACGGAGTTTTACTGGCGCCGCTTTTATTTGACACCCAGGCAACACGTATTTTGCCTCTGTTGCGCAGCCTGGCGGCATTTGGCCTGTTCTGCCTGCTCAGTTCAGCGGTTTATCTGGTCAACGATATTTTTGATATTGACGCCGATCGTCAGCATCCACAAAAGAAGAACCGGCCGATCGCATCCGGTAAACTGCCGATTTCGGTGGCAATTATCGCAGTCATCATCCTGCTAATCATCTGCCTGGTTCTGGGATACCTGTTGTCACCCTGGCTGGCTCTCATCGAAGTGACATATTTCCTGTTAATGCTGGCATATTCACGCTGGTTGAAACACATGCCTCTGATCGATGTACTGGTGATCGCAGGCGGTTTCGTCCTGAGAGTGCTAGCCGGTTTGAGTGTGATTACGGTGAAGTATTTCTCCCCATGGCTGTTCGTGGTCACCACATTACTGGCGCTTTTCCTGGGTTTCGGAAAACGCCGCTCCGAGCTGGCGGTGCTGACAAAAGAGGCCAATGCCCAGCGACGAGTTCTGGATGGCTATACCATTCCATTACTCGACCAGATCATCACCGTTGTCACCACTGCCACCATCCTTACGTACAGCCTATACACCTTCTCAGCTGAGATCACACCCGGCACACACACGATGATGTTAACCATTCCGTTTGTTCTATACGGGATCCTGCGCTATTTATGGCTGATCCAGGTAAAACATGCCGGTGGGGCTCCCGATGAAGCATTAATGACCGATCGACCGATGCAAGCCGCAGTACTCTTGTGGTGTATGGCCGTCTTCATCATTTTATACGTTATCCAATATTAGCGGAAAATCAATGCCTGCAATATATGCTTATGCACCTGGCAAGGTGATTCTCACCGGTGAACATGCAGTTGTCTATGGTCGACCGGCAATCGCGGTGCCGGTGCATGAGGTGCGTGTACGGGCAGCAATTCAAGCAAATCCAACTGATTCAAAAGGTACAGTTCACATCCTGGCACCTGATATCAGCCTGGATACAGTCTTGAACGACATGCCCGCTGACCATCCCATGTCGATCATCTTCCGGGAGGTGCAAAAGGAACTGGGGATTGAACACCTGCCTGCGCTGACCCTCACTGTTACGTCCACCATTCCAATCGCCGCCGGGCTTGGTTCGGGAGCAGCCATTTCAGTGGCGATCAGCCGCGTACTCTCGTCTTTTCTTGGCGCCCCGCTGCCAGAAGAATCCATATCCCGGATCGCTTTCGAAACCGACCATTTCTATCATGGTACTCCTTCAGGCATTGACAACACGGTCATCAGCTACGGTCGGATGGTTTTTTTCATTCGTGGGAAACCGATCGAGATGCTGGCCAATCCACTGGCTTTCACGTTGGTTATCGCTGACAGTGGAAAGAAATCCCTGACAGGCAAGGTGGTGCATGATCTGCGCACGCGGGTCGAGATTGATCCAGCACGTTATCAAGCCATATTTGACCGATCCGAAATCATCAGCCGATCGGCACGTGAAGCCATTGAACAGGGGGATCACACCCGGTTGGGGACACTCCTCAGCGATAACCATTTCCTGCTGCAGCAGCTTGCAGTCAGTACGGCTCATCTCGACCTGTTGGTCAAGACAGCCATGGAAGCCGGTGCATTGGGAGCGAAACTGTCAGGAGCTGGTTGTGGTGGGAACATCATTGCGCTGGTTGATGCAAATAGTGCAAAATCGATCGCCAGCGCCCTGAGATCCGCCGGAGCAGTTAATACCATCATCACAACCGTTCCCAGGTCTTGAAGGATATGGCAGTAATGGTATAATCTGGTCGCCCGTTCAAATGACTCTATCAATGAGGTGATTAATTAACCATGGCAGATAAAAAAACTGAAAAAACAAAGAAAAAACTGAATGTGTGGGTGGTAGGCCTGATCAGCTTGGTGATCGTCCTCATCGTGTACGTAGCATTCCTGGCCAAGTAAAAGGGTCATTTACCCGAAGTAATTTTTCAGTAAGTAATCCAAAAAACGACCTTGCAGGGGCGTAATTTTAACGTCCCAACCACACGCAAGGTTGAATTCGGAGAGGTAGCATAGTCTGGCCTAATGCGCTCGCTTGGAGAGCGAGTGTCCTGAAAGGGACCGCGGGTTCGAATCCCGCCCTCTCCGCCAAAAAAACAAGAAACCCTTGGATTGTATATCAGTCCAAGGGCTTGAATATATTAAAAGGGATACCCTACACCTGATCGCTTTTCATTTTCCGGGTAAAGACCACGATCGCGATAATCAGGGTAATAAGGGCATATCCGATCACCCACCACAGATGCGGCAGGATCGAAGCAAAATCACCCCGCATAGCCGCCCGACCGGCTTCCACCGCATGAGAAAATGGCAGTGCGTCTGCGATCTTCTTGAACCACCCCCCCACCAGCTCAATTTCGAACCAGGTGCCGCTCAGCCAGGCGCTGAAATTGGTCAGACCTGCACCGATGATACCCCCAACCTGTTTGTCGTTGAAGAGACTGCCAGTCAGTAGTCCAATTGCGATGAAGAGGATAGCAGCCGGGATCACCACAACAACCGCCAGCAGTGCATTGAAGTTAACCTCCAGGCCCAGGATGGCGGCAGCGATAAAACATATGAAGATCTGAGCCACTGCCATCAGGAGAACCGGGAGAGTATAACTGAGGATGTAATCGGAAGCTGTCAGCGGCGAGGCGAACAACCGCATCAGGAAAGAGGTGGCCCTGTCCTTGGAAATCAAAATTCCAGCGAACAGCGAAAAGAATGAAAGACCAAATACAGCAATACCCGGGGTCAGACGTTCGATGGCGAACATATCGACCGGGATATTGGCCTGGATGGCTGACAGAAGGAGAAGGACAACCAGCGGAAAACCGATTCCAAAGCCCAAAGTCAGCGGGTCTCTTAATATCTCTTTGAGGTTCCTGGAAGCGAAAATTTGGAATTTCATGCGGTCACCTCCGGTTCTGTAGCGCAGGCGACAAATGCATCCTCAAAGTTTTTAGAGCCTGTTTTAGAAATCAACTCCCCCGCCGTCCCGACCGCTTTGATTTCACCTTTTGACATAATCCCGATCCTGTCCGAAAGCGCTTCGGCTTCCTCCATGTAATGGGTCGTCAGGATGATCGTGATTTTCCCTTTCATTTTTCTGATGGCAGACCAAAGCTCCCGGCGTGCCAGGACATCCAGGCCAAGTGTCGGCTCATCCAGGAACAGGACCTGCGGATCTGAGATCAACGCCATGGCGATGCTGAGCCGGCGCTGCATGCCCCCGGATAATATTTTTGCTTTATCACCAGCGACCTCTACAAGGCCGAAGGCGGAAAGCATCTCGTCAGACTTCATGCGGGAATCTTTCCTGTTGCTACCGTATATCCCGGCAATCAACTCAAGGTTTTCCCTGACAGACAAATTGCGAGCCACCGCAGTTTCCTGTGGTGAAACATTGATCTTTTCTTTCACCTGATGCGGCTTCGTGACGATACTATCCCCGAGCACAAGCGCATCTCCACTTGTAGGTTTGGTCAGGCATGACAGCATTTTTATGGTGGTCGTTTTGCCTGCACCATTCACACCGAGCAAGGCAAAAAGCTCCCCCTGTGAAATTGAGAGGTTGAGATCATTCACAGCTGTCTTGTTGTTATAGCGCTTGGTCAGACCGGTTGTTTTTATAGCAATCATTCGTCTTGTCCTTCTTTTTTATTCAGCAAACTAAATGCCGCATCAGTAAACAGCTTGAAGCCATGGCTATTAATGATAGCCATACCCCGCTTCGCATCGCCGAGCAGGAGCAGTTTATCTCCCGGTTTGATATCAAATACCTGGCGGGCTTCCTTCGGTAATACGATCTGTCCTTTTTCTCCAACTTTCACAGACCACATATATTTCCCTGGAGGGGCTTTCATGTATCACATCTCCTACTTGTTAGATTAGTATGATTTGTATAACTAATCCTACTTCCAATAGCTATAAATGTCAAGAGTCTCCAATAAGACTTGAGCTTGCGCCTGTCTCCAACTTTGAGCCTGTAAAATGCATTCCCTTGTTTTACAGTCCCTCCCAAAACAGGGAAGATATAAGTAATATTTATCGAATCGTCACTCAGGAAATATCAGCAAAAACCTCAGGCAAATGAACATACCCGGGGTCGGGTAATTATGGAAAGAGGATCCTCTCGAAATCCACCGACCAGTCCGTGGGGCGGTATTCTCCGCTGACCGTGCCCTGTGTGTATTCCCCCTTGAATTCACCGCGTGAGATCCTCCCCAGGGCTTCGAGCAAGGCATCGATCTCGCCGGTTTCATTATATAAACCGAAGGAGATGCGCACCAGTCCCGGGACCGAACGTTTGTCATGCGAGCGAACCTGGTCGCGTACCTGTTCGGCCTCCTGCTTGCTGACACCAAGCAGAGATAACATGTACGGATGAGCACAGAAGCAGCCATGCCGGACGCCGATCCCAAATTCATATCCCAGGATGGCTGAAACCAGCGCATGCGGGTACTTCTCAAAATTAACTGGTACAACACCCAACCGCGAAGCGGCACTCCCCGGATCACGATCCCCATAGATGGTCAGCCCGTCCACAGCAGGCAATCGCTCGAGCAAATAGTGGGTTAATTCAACCTCATGGGCAGCCACTTTTTCCATACCAATGGCATCCAGCGCAAGGATGGCAGCTGATAGTGCCACCGCCCCGACCACGTTCGGGCTGCCGGCTTCATCCTTTTCCGGTGGGTGGGTCCAGACCACATCATCGAGCGTGACGATCTCGACCTGCCCTCCGCCACACAGGTCCGGGTCACCCTGTTCGAAGGTGTCCAACCGCCCGATCAGCGCACCGCTGCCGAAGGGTGCGTACATCTTATGCCCGGAGATGAAAATGTAGTCGAGATGCGCCGGGTCATCCAGGCTGCCTACCTTGATTTTCCGGTGGGGTGCAAGCTGCGCACAATCCACCGCGATCTGGGCGCCGATCTGGTGGGTCTTCTCCGCCAGTCGATGGATCGGGTTGATGAACCCGGTCACATTGCTGGCGCCGCTGATGGATACCAAAGCGATTCGCTTTCCATATTCTTTCAATATCCGGTCGAATTCATCCTCATCCAGGCTGCCATTCGGGCGGGTGCCGATATGAATCACTTTGTTGGCACAGCGCCAGGGCAGATCATTGGAGTGATGCTCCATCAGGCTGACCAGCACCACATCCCTCCCCTCGCGAGCCGGGAAGCGGTGCGCCAGTTTGTTGACCGCCTCGGTGGTGTTCTTGCCAAATATGACGGTGTGGGTTTTCGGATCCGCCCCGACGAAATCCAGGATCACCTCGCGGGCATGGTCGTATGCCCAGGTGGATAGCAGAGACTTGAATCCCGTCCCGCGGTGGACTGAGCTGTAATATGGCAGCAAACGATCGATGGCATCCTTTACTGGCTGCATCGAGGGCGTTGATGCGGCGTTGTCGAAGTTTATATACCGCTGGGTGCTGCCATCCAGGAGTGGCACCTGCTGGTCGAGGCCAATGAACAATTTTCGATAATCGGGGGATTTTGTCATGCCATTATTTTACTATTGAAACATGGTCAGAAGATTATGTAAACGATTTTCCCTGGAACCAGACGCAACTGGGTTTACTCCATCCAGATTCATCTATATTACTACACGCACTAGAAAGGACTATTTCCTCCACATTTAATGGAAATTCTTTAATCTCAATGCCAGGCACTTCTTCAATATCTGAGTAGTACTACACGCATTAAAAAGGACTATTTCCTCTACATGTGGGGGTTGACTCTTGCAATTTTGGCTTAATTCGTATATACTATGGGAAAAAGTGGCATAAAGTGGTAGAAAGTGGGTCGTAATGGAACGCCGGGAAATCCCGGCGTTCGGGCTAAATAGGAGTATTAGAACAAATGTTCCTCGGGCAGTACGAACACACCATCGATGACAAAGGACGCTTGACCATCCCGGCGCGCTATCGTGACCTGCTGCCGGATGGTGCTTACATCACCCAGGGTTTTGACCGCAACCTGATCGTCCTGCCACCCGCCCTATACGAACAGCTATCCAAACGCATCAGCAGCCTCAGCCTGACAGAACCCTCCGCCCGGCTGCTGCGCCGGCTGATGTTCTCCTCGGCCGAGAAGGTGGATGTCGATAAATCCGGCCGCATCCTCATCCCCTCGTTCTTGAGACTAAACGCCAGCCTGGAAACGGCCGCCATGGTGGTCGGATCGGGCGATTTCTTCGAGATCTGGTCCCCGGCAGAATGGGAAAGCCAATCCGCCAAGCTGAAAGACGCGGATGCCAATGCTGAACGGTTTGCCGGGTTGGATCTTTCAGCTTTGTAGTAACACAGGCGGGGATGAACACTACCTACCCTCACCTGCCCGTACTTTACCAAGAGATATTGACGGCAATCCAGCCCAAAACGCCCGGACTTTATGTGGACTGTACACTGGGCGCCGGTGGCCATGCCCGGGGAATACTGGAAATGAGTTCTCCAGGCGGCCAGTTGCTCGGCTTTGACCTGGACCCGGCTGCCATCACAATCGCAACAGAACGTCTGAAGGATTATGGGACGCGGGCGATCCTGGTCAAAGCCAGTTACACCTGTTTGAGTGAAGAGCTCAAACGGTTGGGCTGGCAGGCAGTCCAGGGTGTGGTCCTTGACCTGGGCGTGTCCTCAATGCAGTTCGACCAGCCGGAGCGAGGGTTCAGTTTCCGCGAGGATGCCCCCCTGGATATGCGCTTCAACCCTGATCAGGGGCAAAGCGCTGCAATCCTGGTCAACAAGCTGGGTGAAAGTGAACTGGCGGATATCCTGTGGCGCTACGGAGAGGAAAGATACTCCCGGCGCATTGCCAGAGCCATCGTGGCGAACCGACCGGTGGAGACGACCCGGCAGCTGGCTGAGCTGGTCAAGCAGGAGTACCGGGGCAAGGTTGGACACATACACCCCGCCACCCGCACCTTCCAGGCACTGCGCATCGCTGTCAATGGCGAACTTGAAGCGCTGGAAGCTGTGTTACCCCAGGCAGTCCAGGCCCTGGCTGCCGGAGGTAGACTGGCGGTTATATCGTTTCATTCGCTGGAAGACCGTCTTGTCAAGCAATACTTCCAGCTTGAAAGCAAGGATTGCATCTGCCCGCCCGAACAACCGCTTTGCACATGCAGTCACCGGGCAAGCCTGAAGCTGATCACGAAGCACCCGCTCACCCCTTCAGGATCAGAGCTCGACATCAATGAACGAGCACGTTCTGCAAAACTCCGAGTTGCTGAAAAACTTTAACAACTGATCAAAGGAGTCATAAAAACAGGAATAGCCACAATGCGCCTGGACTCCGGTAATGCCGGACAAAACAGCGTGGCACGTAAATTGCATGGACATCGCATATGACAACACAACGACTGACACAAGCATATCGACAAACACCCTGGCGCACCCAACTTCAATGGATCGGGCTGTTTCTGCTGGTCTTGATCATACTCGCCACTGTGGCTGGGGTTTACCTCAGTGTCAGTGCCAGCGCAGCCGCTGTTGGCCGTGAAATTCAGCAGTTGGAATACGAACGGGAGATGGTCGCGCGCGAAATCGCTGATAAGCGCACGCTTTTGGCACAACTCACCTCCACCCGGCAGATGGCCTTGCGTGCGACTGAACTGGGTTATGCGCCCATCCAGGCAGGTTCAGTTCAGTATATGGTCATTCCGGGATCTATCCCCCGTCAGCCAGCCAGCCTGGTGACGGGTTCAGCATATACCGGTTATCAGCCATCGCTGGTCGAGCCACGTTTTACACAGTCGCTGCTTGAATGGATCACCGATCAATTCGTCACTTTTTCAAGAGATTAAGATATGACGGAACGTAACTTTTCCCTGCGTTATAAAGCAATTGGCATCATCTTTTTGGTGGTTGGTGCGGTCATTCTTATCCAGATGTTCAGGCTGCAGACCAGCGCCACCGCCAAAGCCCTTTTAAAAGCATCTGAACGCTATGCGGGTGTTTCCAAATTGGTATATCCCGATCGCGGCAACATTTACGACCGCTGGGGGCACCTGTTAGCCGGTGATCAGCAGGTATATGAAGTCGGTATCAACCTGCAGGCTACAAATCGCGATGCTGAAACCATCGCTTCAGTTCTGCAGGCGGTACTGAACGTGGATTATGCCACTGTATTGGAAGCTGCCGGGATGCCCTATATCGAAGGCAAGTCTGAATACATTGTCATCACCGACTTTATATCAGCTGACAAGGTCAATGCCCTGGCTGAGCTGCAGGAGCGTTATGCATCCCTGCCAAAGATCGATGGTCAGTCCAATCCAAGCCTTGCCGGGCTTGAATGGAACGGGCATCGCGTTCGCAATTATCCTGAAGGCAGCCTGGCATCCAATATCCTCGGTTTTTATGCGTTTGGTGAACGGGATTACGCCAGTGGTTACTTTGGCATCGAGGAGGAATACAACGACCTGCTATCCGGCACCCCCCAGCAGGTATTCATACCTTCCAACCCGCACCAGATGTATGACATACCGGATATGACCCCGGGCACCAGCCTGGTCTTAACCATCGATCGGTCCATCCAGGCCAGTATTGAGAACACGCTATCACGTCATATCAAGAAAACAAAAGCCAAATCGGCCACGATTGTCGTCGAGGATCCTGAAACCGGCGAGATCCTGGCGCTTGCCAGTTACCCGCAGATGAATCTTAACGAATACTGGAAGTACACCGAGATCTACCCCAATGCGACTTCATTCAACCGGGCGGTCAGCAGCGTTTATGAACCCGGATCAGTCTTTAAGGTCCTGACCATGGCGGCGGCTTTGGACAGTGGTGCAGTTACACCAGATACCGTTTTTATGGACACCGGTACCTTTGAAGTAGATGGATATACGATATACAACTGGGATTCCGGAGCCTGGGGACCACAAACCATGCTGGGCTGCTTGCAGCATTCATTGAATGTCTGCCTGTCCTGGGTTGCTTCCCAAACCGGGGCAGATACATTTTACGACTACCTGCAGGCTTTTGGACTCGGTCGCCCAACTGGTATTGACCTGGCCGGTGAGGCTTACTATCCGCTGCGCAGACCCGGGGATGCACAATGGTTCAATGTGGACCTGGCTACCAATTCATTCGGCCAGGGCATAGCCGTCACTCCCATGCAGATGATCATGGCCGTATCTGCCATCGCCAATGATGGCAAAATGATGGCACCCCATATTGTGCGATCCATGGTTGACAATGGACGGCAATACGATGTCACGCCCCAGGTGGTTGGAACACCCATCCGGGCAGAAACTGCCGCTGTCCTGACCAATCTTCTGGCTACTTCACTTGAAGAAGAATCATCCGTGGCACTCGTTCCAGGTTACAGCCTGGCAGGTAAAACGGGTACAGCCGAAATCGCAACAGAATACGGCTACACCACCTACCTGACAAACGCATCATTTGTAGGCTGGGGTCCAACTGAAGATCCCAAATTCGTTGTGTACATATGGCTCGAAGAACCAAAGAACAGCGTCTGGGGCTCAGTGGTTGCCGCCCCGATGTTTTCAGAGATCGTAAAGAACCTGGTGGTTCTGATGAATATCCCACCGGATAACGTGCGTATGGAGCTGGCAAACCAATAGATGTTCCACTTGATGGATCTGCTGGAAGCGATCACCGGCAAACGCCCTGAACAAGCCTCGCTGGTTCTACCTGAAGCGGTTATTGATTCGCGTCAGGTGATCCCTGGAGCGATGTTCATTGCCCTGCCGGGTGAAAAAGTGGATGGGCATGATTATGTACAGGATGCTTTCGACAGAGGCGCCCGCCTTGCAGTAATTCAACAGAAAGCCATGGGTGACCTCTCAGTCATCGATCTCTCTTCAGGCAGGCTGCCCAAACCATTGATCATCCCGGATGCCCCATTTTGCATCCAGGTGGCTGATGGGTTGAAAACATTGCAGGAAACCGCTCGTATCGTTCGCAGTCACTCAAAACTGAAGGTGATCGGTATCACCGGTTCAGTTGGCAAATCCACGACCAAAGAGGTTGTGAGTGAAGTCCTCGCACAACGTTTTCATACATTGAAAAATCCGGGAAATCTGAATAATGAGATCGGATTACCGCTGACTCTCCTGAAAATCGGCCGTGGGCACGAACGGGCTGTGCTTGAAATGGGTTTTTACGTACCGGGCGAGATCAAGTTTCTCTGTGAGCTTTCCAAACCTGAAATTGGCGTGGTAACGAACATCGGTACAGTACACGCTGAACGTGCCGGCTCCCAGGCAACCATCGCGCGGGGCAAAGCGGAATTGGTAAAAGCCCTGCCCCCTGCCCCCGTAGGAGTTGCCATTCTCAATCACGATGATCCATGGGTAAACAAGATGGCGAAAGAAACCCGGGCACGGGTGCTGTTTTATGGTCTCGATCCCCAATCGGATTTGTGGGCGGATGAGATCATCAGTCTTGGACTGGAAGGCATCACTTTCCACCTGCATTACCAGGGTGAAACGCTGCACATGAAAGTGCCGTTGATCGGGCGCCATTCGGTCCATACCGCCTTGCGGGCCATTGCAGTTGGTCTGGTGGAAGGTCTGACGTGGCATGAGATCGTCAGCGGACTGACTTCAGATCAACCACAATTACGTCTGGTGGCAGTTCACACTGCCTCTGGAGCCCTGGTTATGGATGATACATACAATGCATCACCAGAATCAACCCTGGCTGCATTGAACCTGCTTGGCGACCTGGATGGCAGGAAGATCGCTGTACTGGGAGATATGCTCGAGTTGGGTCAATACGAGCGACATGGCCATGAAATGGTTGGTTCACGCGCAGCTGAGATTGCAGATAAACTGATCACACTTGGCGTGAGAGGCCGCATCATTGCCAGGGCAGCTTTGCAAAGTGGATTGAAGAAAGACTGTGTTTCAAGCTTTGACACGACCGATGAAGTGATCGGTTATTTACAAAAGACATTGAAATCTGAGGATGTTGTGCTGGTGAAGGGTTCACATGGCATGCACATGGAACGTATCGTTGCTGCCCTGGAGGTCAATTCATGAAAGATGCATCTCTTGCCATCACATTGACGGGTTTGAGTTTCATGCTGGCAGTCATTTGGGGGGGCCCTTTGCTGCGGATCCTGAAACATTTCAAACTCGGTAAGCAGATCCGGGTTGAGGAACCCGACCGCCATTTGATCAAAATGGGCACACCCACCATGGGTGGCTTTATGATCATCCTTCCGGTCACGTTTCTCACCATCCTGCTCAACGCGGTATCCATCATTGGCCTGGAAGTCATTGGCCGTTCCATATTGGTTCCGGTGATTGCCATGATCGGATTTGGACTGCTGGGTGCCATCGATGACTGGGAAGGAATCCGAGGTTTGCGCAAGGGTTCAGGAATGCGCGCACGAACCAAATTCCTGTTTCAGGTCCTCTTCGCATTGGGTATCGCGCTCGTCCTGCGTTATGTATTGGAAGTTCCACAGTTGTTTTGGCCCGGTCGGGAAGGGTCTTTCGATCTGGGTGTTTTTTATGTACCGATAGCCATGTTCATCATCGTCGGTTCCTGCAATGCAGTGAATATTACAGATGGTCTGGATGGCCTGGCAGGCATGATTTCCGCCACGGCATTCGTTGCCATTGGCAGCATCGCCCTCGCCCAGGGACAGGTATTTCTCGGCCGTTTCTGTTTCACCCTGGTGGGTGCCACTTTCGGATTCCTGTGGTTCAACGCACACCCGGCCGAATTGTTCATGGGAGACACCGGGGCATTGGCGTTGGGAGCCACCCTTGGGGTAGTGGCATTGATGACCGGCCAATGGCTGGTCTTTGGCCTGATCCTGATCATCCCGGTTAGTGAGACACTCAGCGATATTTTGCAGGTCCTTTATTTTAAGATCACCAAGGGTAAGCGCATTTTCCTGATGGCGCCCCTTCATTATCACTTTGAGCTGCTTGGCTGGAGCGAGACACAGGTTGTGCAACGTTTCTGGCTGATCAGCCTGGTATTCGCCATGTTGGGAGTGGCGATCGCCTTAACCTAGGTGTAAAAATGAGTGCCTGGTTGGATAAAAACGTTCTCGTCATCGGCGCAGCCCGTCAGGGGCAAGCCGCAGCACGCCATCTTGCTGGTCAGGGAGCACATGTCATTTTAAACGATCAGAAACCTGCCGCTGAGTGTGATGCGATCAAGGCTTCATTCAGCAACAGCAACATCCGTTTTGAATTTGATGGTCACCCGCTTGAACTACTTAAGGGTGTTGACCTGGTATGTGTTTCCGGCGGGGTCCCGCTGACCCTGCCACTTGTTCAGGAAGCATATCGCCGGAATATTCATGTTACCAACGATTCCCAGCTGTTCATGGAAAATGTCCCCTGTCCTGTGATCGGCATCACCGGATCAGCCGGTAAAACCACCACCACGACTCTGGTGGGTCGCATGGCACAAGCTGCAGTTGACCAGCACCTGGTGCCTTATCGTAAAGTATGGGTGGGCGGCAATATCGGCACACCATTGATCGATCAGCTTGACCGGATCCAACCAAATGATCTGGTGATCCTTGAATTTTCAAGTTTTCAACTGGAATTAATGACCAGTGCGCCACATGTGGCAACCATTTTAAATATCACACCCAACCATCTTGACCGGCACACCTCGATGGCTGCCTACACCGCCGCCAAACAGCACATCCTCGATCACCAAAAAAACCAGGATATCGCTGTGTTGAATCGTGAGGATCCAGGTGCTTTTAGATTAAAAGCAAAAGTTAAAGGCCGGCTGGTCACTTTTGGGCTTCAGCCATCCGATTTGCCTGGAACTTTTCTCGAGGGCGGGATGATCACATTCAAGGATGAAAACGGTGAACACCGCTTGTTTTCCAGGGATCTGATTGAGCTGCGTGGCGAACACAACGTCGTCAATGTCATGGCTGCGGCTGCGATCGCCTGGATGTCAGGTATTCCAGCAGAGCCGATGATCCAAGCATTGTCAGGTTTCAAGGGTGTTGCCCACCGGCTGGAATACATCCGGACACTCAGGGGAACCCAATGGTACAACGATTCGATAGCCACGGCACCGGAACGCACTGCTGCGGCCATCCTTTCCTTCAACGAACCACTTGTGTTGTTATTGGGTGGACGGGATAAGGATCTGCCATGGGAAGATCTTGTGAAGCTGATTAAAGTAAGGGTCAAACATGTGGTTCTGTTTGGAGAAGCAGCGGGAAAGATTTTTGATGTAATCGCCAAAACACCGGCATCGAAGTTACCGGTTCTTTCTCTCTGTTATGGTTTGGAACAGGCCGTTCATACGGCAGCTTCGTTCGCCTCAGAAGGTGATGTGGTGCTTTTCTCACCCGGTGGAACGAGTTATGACGAATTCCATGATTTTGAAGAACGTGGAGACAGGTATAAAGAATGGGTGAACAAGCTTACGTAATCGATGATACCCCTGTGGTTGACCCGCGTGTTCACGCGCGCCGCCGCACCCGCATCCGAACCGATGTTCCGATCATCCTGGTGACAGTCACCATTCTGATCTTCGGTTTGTTGATGATGTATTCCTCCAGCTCTGATATTTCCTTGCTGGTGTTTGGCAGCCCCACATACATTTTCCGGCGTCAGTTGATGTGGCTGCTCATCGGCGGCCTGGCGGCCATCTTCCTGAACTACTTCGATTACCACAAATTCCGCCGGTTGTTAATGCCCATGCTGATCACCTTATGGATTTCGCTGGTAGCTGTATTAATCATCAAAGACATCCGCTTTAACGCAGCCCGCACCTTGTTAGGCGGTTCGATTCAGCCTTCAGAATTAGCCAAACTGGTCATCATTATTTACTTATGTTTCTGGCTATACGTACGCCAGGATAAGTTGAACGATGTTAACGTCGGTTTGATCCCGATGGGCTTGATGCTTGGTTTTACCGGTGGCTTGATCTGGCTTCAGCCCGACCTGAGTGCCGGTGCGACCATCCTGATCCTGGGTGTCATGCTCTTCATCCTGGCTGGTGGCGACTGGCGCCAGATCCTCCTGATCACCATCGTGGGTTTTCTCGTCGGCCTGGTAATGGTTAAAGTCATCCACACCGGTGAAGCCCGCATCAACAGTTACATTGAAGGCCTGAAGGATCCAATTCAAGCCAGCTACCAGGTGCGTCGCTCCCTTGAGGCAGTTGTTCGTGGCGGTCTATTTGGTGTGGGGATCGGCCAGGGAACCGTTAAGCTGACCGGTTTGCCCGTACCTCACATGGATAGTATTTTTGCGATCATCGTTGAAGAAACCGGCATGCTGGGTGCCACGTTCGTGATGAGTCTTTACGGCATCTTCCTGTGGCGCGGGCTCACCATCGCAAAACGTGCCCAGGATCAGTTGGGATCCCTGTTGGCCGGCGGGTTGACGATCTGGATTGTTATGGAGGCGGCCATCAACATGGCGGTCATCATCGGTCTTTTCCCTGTCACCGGGAATGTACTTCCGTTGATCAGTTATGGCGGATCGAACATGGTCACCACACTGGCCGGAATTGGCATCATTATGAGTGTTGCCCGTAATTCCACGA
>JAFGXF010000047.1 GCA_016936755.1 Anaerolineaceae bacterium
CGGTCGGAAAAATTGACCCGGCCATTTTCGTCGACCCAGCGGTAAATGTTTGATCGGGGTTTCTGTTCCAAAGACTCCGGGGATAAGGCCGATGCTTTCGGCTTTTTTAGGCTGGTGATGTCCGGTTTATAGTTCTCGATAATGGGGGAAGGTTTTAACAGCGGATCTTCTTCGATGACGGCTGTTGCGGGGCTACTCTTTTCCTCAAACACCGGCCAGTACAGTGCTCCTACCAAAACAAAAGGAAAACTGAAAACAAGCAGTTTGATAAACAGGTTCATATTCCCCCTCCCCAATCATTAAAAAAGTGCCGGTCGCCTGGATTTCGGCAACCCCTTGACGACCAGAGCATAGGAGTCGTCAATCATCGCCAGGATCTCTTCATCCGCGATAGAATCATCGAGGATGAGGGTGTTCCAATGGCGCTTATTCATGTGATATCCAGGCTGGATAGCCGGATAAAGTTCACGTAAAGCCTCAGCCTTGGCCGGATCACATTTAAGATTCAAACGCAGCGGATCATTGTTCAAACCGACCAGGGCAAACATCTTGCCGCCGACCTTGATCACCAGGGTGACGGTATCAAAGGGGAATTCCTCGACGGCACCGGGTTTTGATATCAGGTAGTTTTTCAAGGTGGTGAAATCCATTGGACCTCGTCCTCTTACTCCATCAACAGTAATATGTCCCTTTTCCCTCAGATGACGAGGAGGTATTTTGCTCTTATCCGCCCAATCAGTCTACTGTCCTGAACTTATTGGTATTATGTCCCCCGATAGCAAAACTCCTTATGAGAGTCGATACTTCCGTCGATGCCAATGAAGATATTCCTGAGCTGGCCAAAGGACTTGATCCGCTGGGGTAATAATTGAGCGCCCTGAGAGAGTCAGTAATGAACCAGGAGCGTTTGGCGACACCCCTATTTGAGAAGAAGTGATTACTGCGTAACTATCAGACACTCCTAGCATCCCTTCATCAAATGCCCAGTGGCAAAGCTTGCATAGTGCCATACCATTACGAATATCGTCATTCTGCGTTTTGCTCCAAGGAACGATATGGGCGGCATCAACAACGGTATGGCCTTCTGCTGTAACAATTCGCACACCACACAAAGCACAACGATGGTCATATGTTATGACAACTGCACGGCGAAAACCTTGATTTCGAGATGCTGGGCGATAATTATTTAACGCATTGATTTCTTTGACTAAGGGCTGGTGGGCTTTGGAAAGCAGATCCAGATTATAAGAGAAAGCCTCTGCGTGGATAATTGCCTGTTCATTCAAAACTTTAATAGCATCATCAGAAAAACAGCTTTCTAGAAGTGCCTGTCTGAGAACAGCCCTATTCTCTTCTTCCTGTAACAAAGCATAGAGGTCTTTATCGATTCGGCCACCAATGGCGACTTGTCGTAATTGATTCACCGTGTTAATAGAATTGATAGTCTTTCGGTCCAACTCCAAAGCTTCTACAGGAACGAGCTCCCAGAATGGTTCATTATGCAACCGAGAGAAAGGAAAAGCGATGCTGCTAGTTTGACGAATTGGCACAACTTGCCGCCAGTAGTTCGTGAACAATTCATTCAATTCTACTAGATCTTCTCTTACATCAATAAATGGAGAAGTAACTACACCACGAGCGATCAGGTCCAACAAGGCGATCAACAGTAGAGGTTTGTGGGGGGCCTGATTTTTTGTTGTTGCCGTCCATACAGAGCCGGGCGCTCTGCGTAGTTTAGCGAATTGGCAGATATAGACTTCGAGGCTTCCCATCATTTTTCCCAGTATGCTGCTTTGTCAGGCATGATCCAACGTACACCGCCACGTGGATCGTTAGTATCACCCGTATATCGAGGGATAATATGGATATGCAGGTGCATAACGGTCTGCCCAGCAGCTTCTCCATCATTGACCCCAATGTTGAAACCATTCGGTGCGTATTCAGAAATGAGATATTGTTGGGTCTGTTCGACCAATGACCACAGAGCAGATCGTTCTTCTTCCGTTGCCTCAAACAAAGAAGAGAAATGGCGCTTGGGGATAATCAGACAATGTCCATGCGAAACCGGAAAACCATCAGCAATAGAGATGGCTAGATTATTCGAAAATAGCTGATTCGAGATGTCTACTGTACAAAATGGGCATCTATCAGACACAGGAAGACTCAACTCGCCTTGGCATTCTTATGAAAAAGCGTCGAAGTATCACAGTCTTTGCACTCCAGAAAAAACCGCCCGAGCTGAATAACCAGCCCCCGGCGGTTCATGATCAATCCACTTTTTCTCTTCCAACCAACATCATCCCGCCCCTCTCTATAAATACCCCGCTATCATAGTCAATTTAACCACCAATACCAAGTGATTCCTTGATCTGACAGGCCCTGGCATAAAAATCGCCAGAGCATTTCAACGCGTCACTCTCCGCCGACGGAAAGGCAAAATTTCTTGCTTTTCCCCTGCAACGGTGCTAAATATGTCGGCCGAACTTCAGAAAAAACCAGACATCGGGGCGTAGCGCAGTCTGGTAGCGCACCTCGTTCGGGACGA
>JAFGXF010000048.1 GCA_016936755.1 Anaerolineaceae bacterium
GAAAACCTCGCGCGCGGGTTTTTCATTGCGAACGAAATTGATGATCACATCCGCACCCTGTTCGGCGAAACGCAGCGCGATGGCACGACCGATACCACGGCCCGAGCCGGTGATGAGGACGGTTTTTCCGTTGAAGGGCAGGGCGTTGGTCATCATATATCCCTGTTCAATAATTGGTCTGCCAGGCAGGCGAGATTACTGGCGGCCTTGGGATTTTCCCGGAATGCCTCTTCAAGCGCAGCCAGCCCACTTTGTGTATATGATCTGACCAGAGATTGCGCATAGTCACGACTTCCAGTCTGATCGAGCATTTGCATCAATTTTGTGATGGCTGCCTGGGAGGAATGATCGGTATGCCAGGTTTCTTTGAATGAGCTGGAATTATTCAGGGCATGCAGGATGGGCAGGGTTTTCTTGCCGCTTGCCAGATCCGAAACGCTTGATTTGCCGGTGGATTCCTGTTTTCCCCAGATACCCAGGATGTCATCCTGAATTTGAAAAGCGAGTCCCAAATTAACGCCGAATGACTTGAGCAAAGTTACCTCTTTGATATTCATCAGGCCCAGAATGGCACCCATCCCGGTACAGCAGCCGAGCAGGGAAGCGGTTTTACCACTGATCATCATCAGGTACGCTGACTCGCTGACGTTTTCCTGAGATTCAAAACACATATCCAGATGCTGGCCTTCGGTGAGATTCAGGCATGTGGTGGAGAACATCGAGAGCAGTTGTTGTACCGTGTCTGTGGGAAATGCTTCGCTGGCATTCAGAAGTGCCTGAAAAGCCAGGGTGAACATGGCGTCACCCGTGTTGATCGCCTGGGGAATTCCCCAGCGCACCCAGAGGGTATCCCGGCCATGGCGTTGTGTGGAATGATCCTGAATGTCATCGTGAATCAGTGAAAAATTGTGCAGGTACTCAACTGCCACAGCTGCCGGTAAAGCGTGAATCCAATCACGGCCGCAGGCATCGACCACCAGCAGGATGAGTGCCGGGCGAAGGCGCTTGCCCTGGGTCGGCTTGCCGGCTCCCTGGGATTGCCAACCCATGTGATAGGCGATCATCTCCTGCAGTTCCAGCGGCGAGTTGGCCAGGGCACTGCTCCAATGTTCGCGCAGTGCATCCTCAATCGGGGATAGAAAACGGGTGTATACCGGTTCGGGCATCGTCAGCGATCTATGGGATTGATATCAATGGTGCTGGTTCTGGCAAGCGCATCCAAATCCCTTGCGCCAGCGGAAAACATGGCAATACGCAATTGTTGTTTAATGATGTCGATCTTTTGAATGGTTGCATCAGGCGATTGTGCGGCCGCCTTTAGGAATGGTCCCGCCATGCCACCCGCTGTGGCACCCAGGGCGATGCATTTGGCAATATCGATCCCGTCCTTCAACCCGCCTGAGGCCAGGATCATCATGCGTGGCAGACTTCTGTGGATAAGGCGTATCGATTGAGCAGTCGGAATTCCCCAATCTCGAAATGCAGCAGCCACCTCAGAATGTTCAGGATGCTCCAGGCGATGCATCTCCACCTGTGACCAGGAAGTGCCTCCGGCGCCGGCAACATCAATGGCAGACACACCAGCTCCGGCAAGCAGGCGTGCGGTTTTTACCGAGATACCCCAGCCTACCTCCTTGACGATCACCGGAACCGGTAAAGTACGGCAGAGTGACTCGATCTTCTTGATCAATCCGGAGAATGAGGTCTGCCCTTCCGGTTGAAGCGCTTCCTGTAACGGGTTCAAATGCAGAATGAGCGCATCGGCATTACATTCCTGAACGGTCCGCAAGGCATGTTCAACGGTGAAACTATAATTGAATTGGATCGCGCCCAGATTGGCCAATAGCAGGATATCCGGGGCAACGTGCCGAACTTTAAAGGTGCCGGCCAGTTCGGGATGATCCAGTGCAACCCGGAAAGAACCCAACCCCAACGCGATTTGACAGTCCTGAGCTGCTCTTGCGAGTGTCAGATTCAATCGGCCTGCCTCGGGCGTGCCACCGGTCATGGATGAGATAAGGATCGGTGCTGAAAGTTTACGATTAAAAAGCACCAGGCTGGTATTCACCTGATCAAGGTCCATACCAGGCAACGCCTGGTGCATCAGGCCGATGCGCTCGAGGCCGGTTGTGATGCTGCCATGTACGTCTTCCGCCAGGTTGATCTTGAGGTGGTCTGCCTTGCGAGAATTGATCCGGGTAACTTTTTTCATTCTGTCGTGTTTATACCTGCAAGCAGATAAATTGTATCCGATTTTAAGCCTTGACAGAAGACAGGCGGCAATTACAATACAGATATACCCCAAGAATTGGAGGATTTTATGGCAAGTACTTTTGATGATGTTAAAGCAGTGATCATGGATGTGTTGAAAATCGATGGCAGTGAAATCAAAATGGAGACCCGTTTCATAGAGGATCTGAAGGCGGATTCAATGGATCAGTTTTTCCTCATTGATGGATTCTGTGAAAAATTCGACACAACCATCTCTGACGAGGATGCACGCACCATCAAATCAGTTGAGGATGTAGTCAAATACATCGATTCACATAAGAAATGACCCAAACGCGAGTGTTCATCCAGCAGGAATTGGACTGGCACTGTATCGAACAAGCGTGTGAGTGTCCCTGGATAAGGATTCTCATGCGCTTGTTGTTTGGTTGAAATATTCATAGAGTCAAGATGGAGAGGTTTCAGGGAAAAGGAGATTGAAACATGCCGCAGGATAGGACGAGAAAAATCGTGGTGGCTGGTGTGATGGCCGCCATATCCATTTTATTGGGAGTCACTCGATGGGGATTCATACCATGGTTCGCAGGTATATCGCTGACCATTATGCATGTGCCGGTGATCATTGGGGCGATTTTGGAAGGACCCATTGTCGGGCTGGTTATCGGTCTGATATTTGGATTGTTCAGCATGATCCAGGCCGCGATTGCACCCAATGGTCCGGGTGATGTGGTATTCACCAACCCATTGATCTCCATCCTGCCGAGGCTTTTCATCGGGCCGGTGGCATGGCTGGTATGGAATGCATTAAAACGCTGGAAGGTGGCGGGATTAATTGGTTCCGGTCTGGCTGGCAGTTTGACCAACTCGGTGCTTGTACTTGGGATGATGGGATTGCTGTCTCTATACCCCTGGCCGATGATCGGTGGCGTTTTTGTTGCCAATAGCCTGCCTGAGATGGCTGTATCCGCGGTCATTGTGCTTGTGGTGGTAGCTGCCTGGTGGCGGATCAAGATCGGGAAAAAAGAGGGATCTGACCTATAACGGGAAGAACAGGATCAGGGCGGCCACCCCGGCAGACAGGATAACGAACAGGGCGTCTTTCCAGCCAAAACGATACTCGATCAAGCTCGAGCGTTCCTTCAATGTGCCATATCCACGCGCATCCATGGCGAGCGCCATATTTTCTGCGCGCCTTAAGGAGGTCAGAAATAAAGGAAGGAGAAGGGGAATGAAAAGACGGACCCGGCTCCACAACCCCCCACTACCCTTTTGCCAGGCTGCACCGCGTGAGGCCTGGGCTTTGGCAATGCGTTCTGCGACCTGGGCAAGCAGGGGGATGAAGCGCAGTGAAACCTGGATGATGACCACCAGATCATGGACTGGAAAACGCAGCAATTTTAACGGTGACAACAGGCTTTCCATGCCATGTGTGATCTCTGAGGTCGATAGCGTCTGGCTGGCAATTGTTAATCCCAATATTAATGAAACAAAACGAATCAAAAGGATAGCGCCAGTCATCAGGTCAGAGGTTGCGATCACATTTGAACCGATCTGAAAGATGGTGGCCCCTTCATCTGCCCGCGCGTTGAAGAAGACTTGCAGCAATGCCAGGATGATCAGGAATGGAAGGGGTGAAATCAGACCGCGCAGGGTAAAGCGCATGGGGAAGCGCAACACAAACAGGCTGACAAGGATGACGGCCAGCCCGAATACCAGACCGGTGAGATCATGGGTCAGGGTCAAGGCTGCCAGGATAAAAACAAATGCCAGGATGCGTGCCCGGCAATCCGTGCGTTCCAGAGGGATATCAAGGGCCATGTATTGGCCGAATGGCAGGTTGCGTAGGAAATCAAAATCGTTCATGTCCCTGCCTCCTGCAATGTTTTGATCGCCGAGAGCAATTGTTTTTCCTGGTAAATGTCAGGTGGCAGCGGCCAGCCGCGTGCGCGCAGCTCATCCGCGATCGTCGGCACCAATGGGGCGATCAAGCCAGCCCGTTCCATCACTTGCCGGTAGCTGAAAATACTTGCGGAACTGCCTGCAGCAGCGATGCGTCCGTCTTGCACCAAACTGACATGCGAGGCGATTTGGGTGATTTCGGTAATATTGTGGGAGGATAGAATCAGGGTCAACCCGCTTTTAACCATGCGCTTTAGGGCATCCAATAATCCTTTGCGCGAATGGGGATCCAGCCCTGCCAGCGGTTCATCCAGCAGCAGGATATGCGGATTCAACGCCAGGGCTGAAGCCAGCGTGACCTTTTTTCGCTCGCCACCTGAAAGCCCGATCGTGAAGCGATCCTTGTAGGCGCTGAAACCCAGGCCGACCAGTTCCATGGCCTGGCGTACGCGTTTCCGTAATTGAGCCCCGGTTAACCCGGCCAGTCTGGGGCCAAAGGCGATCTCATCGCCAACAAATTGTTCAAAAAGCTGCATATCCGGATTTTGGAACACCAGGCCGACCATGCTGCGCAAAGACTGCATATCAATGGCCGGGTCACTCAGGTTGTAGCGATCCACCCGGACGGAACCGGACTGTGGCCGAAAGAGACCGTTGATGTGTTGCAGCAGTGTGGATTTTCCGGAGCCGGTGGGGCCTAACAGGGCATGCACATCCTGCTCGTTGACCGATAGATCTACCCCTTTCAGTGATCGATGCTCGAGAGGTGTTCCAGCCAGGTACACATGTTCCAGCTTTCGGACTTCGATCAAAGAATGACCGTTCGGATTCCCTTTTCCGGGTGGCTGGTTGTCAGGCTTGTATTTTGCATGGTCATATGCTGGCAGATTACTGAGCAACAATTCCCGCGAAAGGACAGATGACGGGATGGAGGGCAGGAGCCTGGCCAGTTGTCGTGCCAGATGATTTGCCTCTGGAAGTTCCAGTCCGAGTGAGTCGAGGATTTTCGGTTTGGAGAACACACTGGCGGGAGTGTCATCCATGGCTACCCGGCCTTTATCCAGCACGATCATGCGATCAGCTTGTGCCGCTTCTTCCATGGCATGGGTGATATACAGGATGGTCATACCCTGCCGGTGCATTTCCCGGATGGATTGCATGACGGTTTGGCGTCCAACCGGATCCAACATGGCGGTGGTTTCATCGAAAATGATACATTCCGGTTGCATCGCCAGCACACCGGCCAGTGCAAGCCGCTGGATCTGGCCGGAAGACAGCAAGTGCGGTGGCCGGCTGCGTTCCTCCCAAAGGTCATATTCCTTCAAGACAGCGCGAATGCGTTTGATCATTTCAGGACGCGAAACGCCCATGTTTTCCAATCCAAATGCCACTTCCTCTTCAACGATTGAGGCGATCATTTGATCTTCTGGATTTTGAAAGACCATGCCGACATGCGAGCGTATTTGAGCATGATTTCCTGGCAGACTGGTGTCGAGACCATTGACCCACACCTTTCCACTGGTGGGTATATGAAGGGCGTTGAAGTGTCTGGCGAGTGTTGATTTCCCCGAGCCGTTGGCGCCAATTAACGAAACAAGCTCTCCCTTATGGATCTCAAGTGATACTCCGCGTAATGCTGCCACCCGTGAGCCATTCGGTGATACATGGTCAAAATTAAGCCGGTCGACAATTATCAATGGTTGCATGATCGAAATGGGCTGTTATGGAATTAATTGGACTGTATTGAATGAGATCAATTTTCCGTGGTTGTACCTCGTAGAATCAACTCAACCACTTCTTCTGGATGGCGGGCAACTTTCACCCCGGCGTTCTCCAACGCCTGGATCTTGCTGGCGGCAGTGCCGGTGCCTCCCTCAATGATTGCTCCCGCATGCCCCATGCGTTTCCCGGGTGGGGAGCTTCTGCCAGCGATGAACGCGACCACCGGTTTGGTCATTTTATTGGATATATACTCTGCCGCCCGTTCTTCATCCGATCCACCGATTTCACCGATCATGATCACCATTTCGGTATCCGCATCATCCTCGAAAAGGGGCAGCAGGTCGATGTATGTCGAGCCGATGATCGGATCTCCACCGATACCTACGCATGTACTGACACCAAGCAGGGCACTATTCAAGGCGTTCAACATTTCATAGGTGAGTGTCCCGGATCGGGAAATAATGCCAATCGAACCACGGGTGATGATTTGAGCTGGTATGATGCCAACCTTGGCAATCCCGGGCGATATGATGCCTGGTGAATTGGGTCCGACCAACAAGGTATTCTTGGTTTTAAGAAACGCGCTGACTCTGAGCATTTCAAGAACCGGGATGCCTTCGGTGATGCACACCACCAGTTTGACGCCAGCTTCTGCAGCTTCATAGATCGCATCCGGTGCTGCTCTGGCAGGGACGAAGATGATGGATGAATTGGCGCCTGTTGCCTCAACCGCCATTCTGACGGAATCGAAGATAGGAATCTTCCCCTGCATTTCCCAAGTGCCGCCCTTGCCGGGGGAAACACCGGCAACGATGATCGTGCCGTATTCCTGCATCTGGGCAGCATGGAACAAACCCTCATGCCCGGTCAAGCCCTGAACGATCAAACGCGTATTCTTATTAACCAGGATCGCCATCTTGGTCTCCGTGTGCAGCCATGACAGCTTTTTTTGCAGCTTCAACCAGCGTATCGGCTGTTGTTAAATTCTTGTCTGCCAGCAATTTCATGCCTTCATTCGCATTGGTACCCGCCAGACGGATGATGATTGGCAGGGACGGTTTTATGTCATTGATAGCGCTGAGGATGCCGCGTGCCACTTCATCGCAGCGGGTTATCCCGCCGAAAATATTGATCAAAATGGATTTTACACTTGGATCCTGAAGGATGATTCGCATTGCAGCAGAAACACGGTCAGCATTTGCGCCTCCACCGATATCCAAAAAATTGGCCGGTTCGCCATAGTGCAATTTGATGATATCCATGGTGGCCATGGCCAGGCCGGCGCCATTAACCATACACCCGATGGAGCCATCCATCTTGATGTAAGTCAATCCATACTTGCGGGCTTCGATCTCTTCAGGGACCTCAGCATCCAGATCGCGCATTTCAGCCAGGTCAGGGTGAAGCGGGAGGGCGTTGTCATCGATCGTGATCTTGCCATCCAGAGCCAGCAGAGTTTTATCCTTAGTAAGCACAAGTGGATTGATCTCAACCAGGGTGGCATCATTGGAGGTGAAGATATTCCAGAGACTCGTGGCGATCTGGGTAAAGATCTTCCATTGATCGCGTGGGAGATCGATGCCTGCCGCCAATTCACGTGCCTGATAATCGCGCAATCCAAGCAAGGGGTTGATCAGTACCTTCACGATCTTCTGTGGCGCGGTTTGAGCGACTTCTTCGATGTTGACACCCCCAGTGCTGGAAGCCATGAAAATGGGGCATTGTTCGATGCGGTCGATCGTGATCCCGAGGTATAGTTCTTCTTTGATACTGGCCGCCTCGTCCACCAGAACGCGGTGGACTGGCAATCCTTTGATTTCCATGCCGAGGATGGTGGCAGCCAGTGTCCCGGCCTCGTTTGGGTTCTTTGCCAGTCGAATGCCGCCAGCCAGACCGCGCCCTCCAACCAACACCTGCGCTTTAATGATCACATTACCGCCAAGTTCAGATGCGATCTGCCTTGCTTCAGCGGCTGTATTGGCTATTTTTCCTTTGGGAACGGGGATATCAAAACGGGAGAAGATATGCTTGGCTTGATACTCGTGGAGTTTCATCCTGTGCTCGAGTGACCTGTTGTGGCGATAAAGCCGATGCATTATACCATGCCGGATGGGCGTAAAAAAATGCCCGGTTTACCCGGGCATTGATCATGATGGATTGAGAAGGATCAACCTTTGAGGAAGGCTTCGATGGAACTCTTGCTGATCCGGTATGCCTCGCCAATCTTCTTGGCTTTCAGTTCACCGGACTTGATCGATGCCAGAATATCTTCCTCGGATACCTTGAGGAAAGATGCAACTTCAGCGGGTGACATCACATCCGGCATGGCTGCTGCGGCTGCTTCAACGGCTGGTTTACTCATACCGGCCAGCGATTGCTGCAATGCACCACCGATACCCATGCCTGCGCCGATGCCTGCTGTCAAGCCAGCTCCGCCACTTGGATTCTGGGCGGCTTCGCGCATGGCATCTGCTGCCTGAAGCTGGGTGTAGGTCTGGATGTCGAGCATACCCATCGCCCGTAATTCCTCAGCAGATTTATCAGAGGGTTTAAGATTGCCAATATAGAAGGATTTCAGCGTCAATCCAACAGCTAAAAAGTCATCCTGCGATTTGGCACGCACACCCGCACCGAGTTCCTCGGTCAGCCCGATCATCTCGGGTATGCTGTGTTTGGCCCCGGTCTCTCCCAGCAGGTCCTGTAATTTCGAAAGCAGCATGGTGCGTAACCGGTTCTCGATATCCCCGGAGGTGTATACACCCTGTGCACCAACGATCTGGGTCACGAATTGCTGCGGGTCATTAACCTGGAAGCTATAGGTACCAAAACCCTGCAACAATGCAACACCCAGACCCATACCGGGATTACGGACAATGATCGGTTGGGGGGTGCCCCACTTGCGATCAGCAAATTCACGCATCGAAACAAAATACACCTCTGCAGTAAAGGGCGTTCGATCATTGAATGCCTTGCCAATTAAATCGATCAGTTTGGGGATGTTTGCGGTTACGATTGTGTGACGACCAGGTCCCAGAACATCCAGGGCCTTTCCATCGCGGAAGAACACCACACGTTGGGATTCGCGGACGATCACCTGCGAACCAATTCGCAGGTCTGCCACACCTGTTTCAGGGAAGCGATGGACGATCTCATCGATCATCTCGCTTGGATACTCAACTACATCAAAAATTCTTGCCATGGTTTATCTCCTCATGAGTCCGTTACAATGTGAAATTTGGGCAATAACCCATCCCATTATTGATCAGGGAACGATTGGTGTAGAGCCACTGTCAGTCGGTGGTTCATCCAACGATTCTGGTGTTTCCGGAATGATGGGTGTATCTGACGAACTGATTTCGGTTGGTGTAGTATCGACTGGAGAGGTTTCAACGAATTCAACCGATTCTGGGGGTGTGGTAATCTGGCCCATGAAGGCTTCATAACGTTTATCGAACATCTCGACACATTGTTGGGCAGTCGAGACCAGGTTCCGAACGGATGCCGGGAAACCGTCGCTGCCGATGGATACTTCCACATGATTGACAGCCCTATCCATGACATCCACAAGCGACAGCATGGCTTCGTCATATGCATAGATCAAGGCGAGTTCTTTTTCGTTGATCTTGACCGCGTCGAACAGTCCGGAATAACCATAAGTGGTTGTGCGGATTCGATCGATGAATTGACGAAGTTTTATGGCGGCGGATTCAACATCATCCACCCATTTGATCTCTCCTTGAGAGACCAGTTCGCGTTGAAATGCAGAAATCCGTCCCCAGATTGCTTCAAAATGGTTGGCGATGGTTTCGCGCATCAATTTATCGGCTGCGCGCCGGTTATCCCGCTCTATATAGCCGGAGAACCCGGGGACCTTGCTGAGCAGCTTCTTGAAAATATCCTGACTGCTTGTAACCTGTCCGTAAAAATCGCTCATTTTACCTCCTGTAAGTTTAAGCCTTATGGTTAGATTATAGCATTATTAAAAATTACCACAATCCATTGTATATCTACGTATGCATACTGTAATAGTTTTATTAACCTGTAGCGATCAGCTTTATTGGATCTGCTCACTTCAGAAACCTTGAAATAAATATGTACCAGGCATATCGGCATATTCGAATGCGAGCATATTGCAACAGGTTGTAATAACGGAATATTTATCATCATTAAAATAACCCGGCTACCGTGTCTTTTCAAGGGGGGTTGACCTGCTGCTGGTCGAACCGGTTATCCGGTTCCAGGGTGTCACTGTAATGGCAATTTCCAGGTCCGGGAGATCGTTCGGAGACCGAATCGATCAATTCAACCATGCCCTCGTGTTTCCGGGGCGTGTGCATCGATTAACAATCAGGCTGGAGCCTGTCTGTTGCGGTTAACCATGATGTCATCTGTGACAATTTCAGTGTGCAGATCGCCATGGAAGAAGACAGGGGGGTGATTCTTCAGTATCTACTGTCACTTTTCAGGTCAGATCGCTGTCCTGATGTGCATAGGCAGCGTCTGGGATATGGTTTATAAGACCGCGGTTTATTTCCTCTTTCGAAAATGGCTGTGTTGAGTCGGTAATCGACGATAACTCAGCCTGTATTATTGATATAGACCAACGGTATGTGATTGGAAATACAGGTGTGAATATTCATTTGGTCTTCATCCTGATATATTGTGCGATCAGCAGTAATACCAAACCACCCCCATCAAAAATAATAAACCGAATCACCGAAGCATGAAGATGGATATATGTCTTTGGGACGTTCATCAGAAGCAGGCTCTCACCAATAACGCCAATCGCTTGCATTAAGACTGCCTCAAGAAGGGAAGCGGAATGCTTGATCGGGTCCAGCAATGCCACAAGATAAGGTATGGTCCACATCACGAATAATAAACCGAAGCCCTGAATCATGAAGACCCCGGTCGGTTCATAAAGGTCAAAGGATGGAGCATATCTTTCCGGTTGAAAAAGGAATTCGAAGCCGCATTGAATATTAAAAAATGTAACCGGTACAATGAACGCCCGGATGATCCAGCTTTTTGTTTTTCTGGCAGACTTCAGCCCATTCATGTTATTTGACTTTACCCTGGGCCGCAACCGCTGCCATCTTGGCTTCCACTGCTGCTTGATCACCCAGATAGTAATGCTTGATCGGTCTAAGATCATTATCGAGTTCATAGATCAATGGGACCCCGGTGGGTATATTTAATCCTACGATTTCAGCATCGGGCACATTATCCAGATATTTAACCAAGGCCCTCAAACTGTTGCCGTGAGCAGTGATGATGACCCGCTTATCGGTCTTAATCATTGGTCCAATGGTTTCATGCCAGTAGGGGAGAAAGCGAGCCACCGTATCTTTCAGGCATTCTGTAAAAGGCAGATCCTTTTCATCCACCCCGGCATACTTGGCTTCCTTTCCTGGAAAACGCTCGTCATCAGCTGTCAAAGCCGGCGGCTGGATGTCATAGCTTCGTCGCCAGATATGCACCTGCTCCTCACCGAATTTGGCTGCGGTTTCAGCTTTATTCAACCCCTGCAGAGCACCGTAATGGCGTTCATTCAAACGCCAGCAACGAATGACCGGAACCCACATGCGGTCCATACCGTCCATGACCAGCCATAGCGTTCGGATTGCGCGTTTTAAAACAGAAGTATAGGCAATATCAAACTCATATCCACCTTCTTTTAATAAAGCAGCAGCTGATTTCGCTTCCTCAATGCCTTTGTCCGTCAGGTCAACATCCGTCCAACCTGTAAAACGGTTTTCCTTGTTCCAGGTGCTTTCTCCGTGTCGAAGTAAAATGACTTTATACATGGCAATACCTCATAAAATATTTGCCCTATTTTATCCCAATTTGACTTGACAGGCGTGCTATAATATATGACAAGAATAGTCCGAATAAGGAGTCATGATGACGCATTTAAAGATCGGCGATATTGCCCCAAATTTCAAGTTGACCAGCCATCTGGAAAAAACGACTGAACTGACTGATTTACGTGGCAAGACGGTTGTGCTGGCTTTCTTTCCCCTCGCCTGGACACCCATATGAAGTGGTCAGATACCATCCTACGAAGCCAGTCTGGCCAAACTCGCAGGATGGAATGTTGAGATCTTCGGCATCAGTGTCGATCATGTGCCCTGCTTGAAAGCATGGGCAGAGAGATTGGGAGGCATCAGTTACCCACTGCTGAGTGATTTCTGGCCGCATGGTGCAGCGGCAGAACAGTATGGAGTTCTCCGTGCAGAAGGACACTCTGAGCGTGCCATTTTTATCATCGACAAGGATGGCCGAATACAATACATCGATGTACACGATATAGATGACCAGCCGGATAACGATTTGCTGTTTGCAGAGTTGGCGCGCATCGATCCGCAGAATGTGAGGTTGGAATTATCTCCAGAAGAAGGCATGAAGAACCTACCCCAAAGTGGTGTGGTCATGTATTGCACACCCTGGTGCACGGATTGCAAACTTGCCCGGCACTGGTTGAAGAAGAACAATGTTCCTTATACCGAGGTGGATATTTTCACCACACCCGGCGCTGAAAGACAGGTGCGCACCTGGACCGGCGGCGCATTGATCACACCGGTTATTAACTTCAAAGGAAAGATCGTCATCGATTTTGATTTGCCTAAACTAAAAGCGTTAATATAAAGTGAAGTGAAAAATCACTTGATGAGCGGCAGGGGAGAATTCAATTCGTCTTGACAGCCACCAACCCGTACATCAATGGGAGCGATGGCAGGTTGGCTGGGGGGTACATGCGCCGGCCATCTTTTTCAATCATATCCTTGAACCCTTTCTCGCCGTTCAAATACGGGTATTCTCGGAACTGATTTAATGTTAAACCTGCATGAATCACACTCTCCAGGATGTCACCGATCGTCCAGATCCACTCATGGCAGGGATGGGGATTGACGAAATCCTTGACGCCTTCCAGGTTCCCCATCGGAGACAGGGCGGAGCCGGAAACTGCCACATAATCGCCTATGCCATCATCCCATTTTTTAGGTTCGCCGTATGTGAAATAATCATACTGGATAGACCAGTCCTCTTCAAAGATCATCGCAATGGGGTGAAAATCGACCAGGACCAGCCGCCCACCAGGGATCAGAATCCTGCCAATGCGTTCCGCCCAACGGCTCAGGTCTGATAACCAGCAGATGGCACCGTAGGAAGAGAAGACGATATCGTAGCACTCTCTGGCCTTCACAGCCTGGTCCAGCCAGTCATAAACATCCGAGCAGATGAATTTGGCGGGTATGCCGCTATCTTTTGATAATTGACAGGCGAAATCAATGGCCGTGTCGCTGATATCCACGCCAGTCACGATCGCTCCGAACTTGGCCAGACTGAGCGTATCCTGCCCGGCATTACACTGCAGGTGGGCCAGTTTCTTGCCATGTAGATCTCCGAGAAGTTCCAATTCTTCAGGGAAGAGTGTGTGCCCTCGTTCACGAAGGAATCCGGCTTGGTCGTCTTTGTGGCTGTTATGAGCATCAGTGGCGGCGTTCCAGGAGATGCGGTTCTGTTCGTGCAAGTGGCGCGGCAGTGGTTTGTCTGGCATGGTACCCTCGAGTTGCGATTATACCAGCGGAGCGGTTGCATGTGCCATCTAATGAGGGTAAAATCAATTCAAGGATAACAAAACGATATGCTGCTTTGCATGAACATCGGCAATACCAACATCTCAATCGGGATATTTAATGGGGAAAACCTGGTTTCCAAATGGCGTCTGGCGACCGATTATGAAAGCATGCCGGATGAGTATGCCCTGAAGCTGCTTGGCCTGATAGAACACACTGATCAGAATGTGAAGGACATCGATCAGGTTGTGATCAGTTCGGTTGTGCCTCCCTTGACCGGCAGGTGGGTCGAAGTCGCGGAGCGTTATCTCGGTCAAAAGCCCTTCCATATCGATCATGAATCGGTGAAAAGTATCAAAGTTGCTTATCATACACCTGAAGCAGTCGGCGCTGACCGGTTGGCCAATGCTGTTGCTGTTAACCACCATTATGGATTGCCGGCCTGCATCGTCGATTTTGGCACAGCCACCACGTTTGACGCTGTCAGCAAAGACGGCGAATACCTGGGTGGTGCGATCGCCCCGGGTATGCGCATCGCTTCCGAGGCGTTATTCGCCCGTACTGCCAAATTGCCGAAAACCGAGATCGTACGACCGCCGACCGCCATTGGCAGAAATACAACGCATGCCATTCAATCCGGCATTTTCTTCGGTTATGTCGGCCTGGTGGAAGGAATTGTGAACCGATTTAAATCTGAGTTGGGACCCGGAACACATGTGATCGGTACCGGTGGGGGTGTGGATCTGATCGCCAGTGGAACCAAATTGATCGACGAGGTAGCACCCTGGTTAACCTTGGAAGGCATCCGATTGATCTTTGAAGAAAATAAAAAATCACCATAAACATGGAGTTGAGGGATGTCACTTGATCCATTTAAAGATAAGAACATCGTCCTGGGGATAACCGGCAGCATTGCGGCTTATAAAGCTGCCGACCTGGCCAGTCGGATCACACAGGCTGGTGGAACGGTCACGACCATCCTGACCGAATCCAGTTCGAAATTGATCTCACCCCTCACCTTTGCAGCTTTAACCGGACGAAAGTCCTACACGGATGCAGATCTGTGGAGTGAAAGTGAACATGTACCCCATATCTTCCTGGCACGTCAGGCAGATGTGGTGATCATTGCACCAGCCACGGCCAATATGATGGCCAAACTGGCACATGGTCTTGCGGATGATCTGTTAAGTGTTACCGCACTGGCTTATGGGAATGGATCCACCCAAAAACCCCTGATCATTGCGCCTGCCATGGATGGCGGTATGTTTACTAATGAAGCAACCCAGGCGAATATACAGATACTTCAACAACGTGGAGCCATCATCATCGGCCCGGAGGAGGGCTATCTCGCATCCGGCTTAAAAGCCCGCGGCAGGATGACTGAACCGCAGGATATCTTTACGCGGTTGCGATATATGCTTTCCAGAAATGGTGATTTGAAGGGCAAACAGGTTATTGTCACAGCCGGTGGCACACGTGAAGTCATCGATCCGGTGCGAGTGATCAGCAACCGTTCAAGCGGTAAGCAGGGCTATGCCATCGCCCAGGAAGCACTTGATCGAGGTGCAGATGTGATCCTGATTACAGCACCTTCTCAACTTGATGTTCCATTCGCTGCCACCTGTGTGCCAGTATCAACAGCGGATGAAATGGAGCAAGCCGTCATGCAAAATATCGCGAAGGCAGATGCCTTGATCATGGCTGCGGCTGTCTCTGATTTCACTATTTCCGATACCAGCAAGGAGAAGATCAAGAGAAAGGAAGGCAAGCTGGCATTGAAACTGGTTGCGACGGATGATATTCTGATGCAGGTGGCGCAGGTGCGTAAAAAAAGCGGCAAGCCGGATGTGGTCATCGGGTTTGCTGCGGAATCACAGGATTTGATCGCCAATGCACAAAAGAAGCTGGCTGCCAAAGATCTGGATATGATTGTTGCCAATGACATCTCCAGCCAGACCAGCGGCTTTGAAGTGGACAAAAACAAAGTTACCGTATTATTGAAAAATGATCAAAAAATCGACCTGCCATTGATGGGTAAAGATGAAGTTGCTGAGAAATTGATCGATCAGATGGTTGAATTGCTTAAAAAGGCGAAGAAGGCATGACAGAACCGGGCTCGATCACTGACGTTCCAGGCATCCGGGTTGGACATGCCCAGAATGATTCTGCAGGAACCGGATGCACGGTCATCCTGTGTGAAAAAGGTGCCGTGGGAGGGGTCGATCAACGCGGCGGAGCACCTGGCACACGTGAAACGGACGTTTTGAATCCCGCCAATCTGGTGGATGTTGTTCATGCGGTTGTTCTGACCGGTGGGTCTGCTTTTGGACTTAATACAACCGGGGGGGTAATGCGTTATCTTGAGGAAAAAGGCATCGGTTATGATACCGGGGTTGCCAAGGTACCCATTGTTCCAGCAGCGGTGTTGTTTGACCTGGCAGTTGGGGATGCGAAGATACGACCGGATGAAGCCATGGGATACCAGGCATGTAAAGCGGCCGGTTCGAATACAGTCAGGCAGGGAAACGTGGGCGCCGGAACAGGGGCAAGTGTGGGGAAACTGTTCGGAATGCAAGCTGCCATGAAAGCAGGGATTGGAAGTGCCAGTATCAAACTACCCGGTGGTGTGGTCGTGAGTGCGATCTTTGCGGTGAACGCATTTGGAGATGTGGTTGATCCTCAAAATGGCAGAATACTGGCTGGCGCTCGCAAAATTAACCTCAAAGCATCTCAGAGCACATCATTGAGCATGGCCGATACACTAACCTCAATGGTCAAACCGCTGGGAAAACTGGCGTTGCGCATAGCTGCAAAATCAAACACAGTGATTGGGGTCGTGGCGACCAATGCGAAGTTGACAAAAGCTGAGGCAACACGTGTGGCAATGATGGCGCAAGACGGTCTTGCGCGGGTGATCCGACCTGCTCATACCATGCTGGATGGGGATACGGTGTTTTCACTCAGTACTGGCCATTTGAGAACTGATCTCTCGACTGTGGGCGCTTATGCTGCAATGGTGGCTGAAAAGTCCATTCTTAATGCAATTATGGAGACTACCAGCGCTTATGGACTGCCAGCTTTCAGACAATAGGTCAAATCTCTTGCTTTTTAAAATAATTCACGTTATGATATAGATACTGGCAGGGCTGGTGATAAAATCAGTATCTGCCCATCTCAAAACTTTTATAAGGAGAAGAATATGAGAAAGACAGCGTATGTTGTAATTGCACTGTTGGTCGCGCTTTCGATGCTGCTAACTGCATGCGGAACGACAGCGACCGAAGCACCCGCAGCCACCACGGCCCCTGTGGTGGTAGCTACTGAAGCGCCTGTTGAGGCACCAGCTGAAGTTGCTTGGGGCACAGCCGATAACCCCATCATCATGGCCATGGCTCCCTCGGCAACCAGTGAAACCCTGACTGTTGGTGGCGCTGCGATTGCAGACAAGCTCAAGGAGCTTACCGGTTATGAATTCGAAGTGATCATTCCGACCTCGTACGCCGCCCTGGTCGAAGCCATGGGTTCCGGCAATGCTCACATCGGTTGGCTGCCACCCCTGGCTTACCTGCTCGCCAGCCAGAAGGGCTATGCTGAAGTGGTTGCCTCGACCCTGCGTCGCGGTTCTGACACCTACGGTTTCCAGCTCATTGCCAATAAGGATGCTGGTTTCACACCCTATTTCGATGCTGATACCAACACCGTCACAGGTGATGCCAAAACTGCATTACCCCAGTTGGATGGCAAGAATGTTTGCTGGACAGATCCCCTGTCTGCCTCGGGTTATGTTCTGCCCAGCGGCGTGGTCGCCGATGCTGGTGCAAAAGTCAAGAAGACTGCTTTCCTGACCGGTCACCCACAAATCGTGGTTGCTCTGTATTCCTATGTCGGTGGCGGAAAAGCCAACATCTGTGATTTTGGTGCAACTTACATCGATGCCCGCACTGATGCCTCCCTGGCCGAACTCACTGATGTGACAGACAAAGTCATTGTGGTCTGGCGATCCGACTCATTCATCCCGAATGATAATGTCAGCGTTGCCGCTGATATGCCGGATGATGTCAAAGCCAAGATTGTAGAAGCGCTGTTAACCCTCGGTTCGACCGAGGATGGTATTGAAATACTTGCAGCCGCTGGCTACCAGATCGATGGTTTGAAAGCGGTGGATGACACCTTCTATGATTCACTGCGTGTTTACCTCGAGGCCTCTGGCTTGGATGTGACCACTCTGGTAAAGTAATACCGCTCTATGGTAGAGGGGGAGCTTGTCTCCCCCTCTATTTTTTATTTACTTATTACAGGTATGGGGTCGAGCGCTACCTGAAGAAAGGATCCACTGTGCTGAAAATAGAAAATCTAACCAAAGTCTATCCCACCGGGACGGTTGCATTAAAAGAAGTATCTTTTGAGGTCCAGAATGGAGAATTTCTGGTTGTCATCGGCTTGTCAGGATCTGGCAAATCGACATTATTGCGTTGCATTAATCGTTTGATTGAACCAACATCAGGCAAGATCTACTGGAATGGTGAGGATGTAACACAGTATAAGGGCCAGGATCTCAGGAATTATCGCCGGAAAATCGGCATGATTTTTCAACAATTCAATCTGGTGAAGCGTTCATCGGTAAACACGAACGTTCTATCAGGCAGGTTGGGATATTCAAATCCTTGGTTATCTTTGATGGGTATCTGGCCTGAAGAAGACCGTGAGCGGGCGAAAAAGGCGCTCGCAAGGGTTGGAATACAGGAAAAGATCAGTAACCGCGCGGATGCACTATCAGGCGGTCAGCAGCAAAGAGTCGGAATTGCCCGGGCGCTGATGCAGGATCCTGAAGTCATCCTGGCGGATGAACCAGTGGCCAGCCTGGATCCGGTATTGGCTCATAGTATCCTGGGATATTTGGAAGCGTTGAACAAAGAAGATAAACTGACCGTCATTTGCAGCCTCCACTTTTTGGATCTCGTACACCGTTACGGTACACGTGTCATCGGATTGAAGGACGGCCAAAAGGTGTTCGAAGGTCTGCCGAAAGAAATCGATAAAGTCAAGTTTAAAGAAGTCTACGGGGAAGAAGCACAGGAAGTGCGAGTGGCTGCATTGGAGGGCGCATGAAACCCAACCCGAACAGTGAAAGCAAAAAAAGCTTCATTGTGATTCTGGCTGGATTGATCCCGGGATTGGGTCAACTGCTTTCGGGCGATTTCAAGCGGGCGGGATCGGTATTCCTTTTATTTATTTCCACGTTGATCATTGTATTCTGGTATAGCCACCCGATCTGGTACGTGGTTCCGGCATTGATCTGGCTTTGGAACTTGTGGGATGTGATCAAACTGCCACAAGAAGCATCAATTTCCCTGGTGGTTATCATCTGGTTGATCATGATATATGGTATTGGCTGGCAAGCAACAGAGATCAATCCATTGGCATTGTTCCAAAATACCGAACGGGTTGAAACGATCGTTAAACCCATGCTGAAGCCTGATTTTATCGAACCGAAAGTGGAGGAGCAAGTCGCTTTTGTGCAGGTACAGCTGCCCTGCAAGGATGCACCGCCTTTCGCTGAAAAAACAACAAATGGAATCACAGTCAGCGCTGATCCAGCATGTCTGAACCTTAATGATACGGTTAGAGTAGAAGCAGATGGCTTGTGGCCGAACGAACAGATCTTTTTCGAGTGGCGTGACCCGATCACGGCTATCATGGTGCAGGAAACCCACCAGAGTGATGCAGAAGGTAAATTTAAATATGATTTTGTGGTGCCTCCCCGGGTACAGGGGGGTACCTCAAATCCTGATCTATCGGAGTTCCACCGCATAACCCTTGTTCAACGACGCGATATTGGCGGACTTAAGATATCAGAGTCTGGGGGATATGTTTTCCAGGGTATCTATGAGACCCTGGTCATGGCATTGCTCTCGACTACCCTTGGTGCGCTGCTGGCTATCCCCTTTTCATTCCTGGCAGCCCACAACCTGATGCGTGGAAATCCCGTTACCATGGGTATCTATTACATCATGCGTTTTATTCTGAACGTAACACGGTCAATTGAAGCACTCATCCTGGCGATCATCTTTGTGGTCATCGTTGGGCTGGGGCCTTTCCCGGGCATGATTGCCCTTACCGTACATACCATGGCAGCACTTGGGAAATTGTATTCAGAGGTGATTGAGGGAATAGATCCGGGGCCAATCGAGGCCATCCGGGCCACAGGAGCAAACTACCTGCAAGTCGTTCGTTATGGTGTCATCCCACAAATCGTCCCCCCCATCGTCAGCCTGACTGTTTATCGATGGGATATCAACGTACGCACCTCAACCATCATCGGCTTTGTGGGTGGTGGTGGTATCGGCTTTTTCCTCTACCAGTGGATCAACCTGAGAGATTTCAACGCTGTCAGCGCCAGCATCATTGCAATTGCAGTGGTGGTGGTGACCATGGACCTGGTTAGTGCCAGGGTGCGGGAGAAGTTGGTGTAACATGAAAAAAATACCAATCTTCCTTAAGACCATCCTTTTCATTATTCTGGCAGTCGCGATCATTTTCGTTTATGCATTGAGCATCCAGGTAACCAAACCGGATCTGGAAAAACTGGTTACCAAGATGCCAAACGCCAAAGTGATCCTGGGGCAGCTTTTTGACCCGGATTTATTCGAAGCATCCACAACTGAGCTGCTAAAGATCAACCTGGATCTGCCTGTGCCTTGTGGTAGTGCAGCCGACGAAGCTCCCCTGGAGAGTGGTCCACGCATCATAATCAATCCGTCCTGTGGCAATGTCGGTGATATGGTTGTCGTTGAGGGTTTTGACCTGGGTAAGAAAAGTCCGATCAGCTTGCGCTGGATACTGGCAGATGGCAACACCATGGGCGTCAAGAGCTTCGATGCAGATGAAAATGGTGCGTTTACTATTGAAATCCCAATACGCCCGATAACCGTCACAGCGGATGGAAAAGCCCCCCAGATCCAGGCGGAAGTGAGCATGCTCAGTAACAAGCTCGTTCCTTCCCAGGCGCTGAAAGATGTTGTTGATGCCATCATGGTGACCATCTTTATGGCTCTTTTGGCAACCACCATTGCGACAATCGTTGCGGTTCCCCTAAGCTTCCTGGCATCTGCCAACATTGTCAAAAAGGGCTGTTTTGGGACATCAGTGTACTATTTCACCCGAAACCTATTGAGCCTGATACGTTCCGTTGATTCCCTGGTGCTGGCAATCATCTTTGCATTGATCGTCGGATATGGGAGTCCATTTGGGGGTGTGCTGGCTTTGGTGATCATCACAACGGTATCATTGGGTAAGATGTTCTCCGAGGCGGTGGAATCCATCGACCCGGGACCTATCGAGGCCTTGACTGCCACTGGAGCCAACCGGCTGCAAGTGGTCTGGTATGCAGTTGTCCCCCAAATCATCCCGGATTTCCTTTCCTATATTATCTACCACTGGGATATCAACGTGCGTATTTCGACCATCATCGGCTTTGTGGGTGGTGGCGGCATCGGCTATTACCTCTCCCAAATGATCAACACCTTCCAGTATCACAAAGCCGGAACATCGTTGCTGGCGATCATCATCGTGGTGATGGCGCTGGACTTCCTGAGTGCAGAAATGAGAAAACGGTTTATCTAAACGAGTCATAATTAATGAAAAAAGCTGTCGCATAATTTAACGGACAGCTTTTTCTTATTTGGGTATAGAAACAACCCTACCAATCAACAGTACAGGTACCCCCGACACATTTCTTAATGATAACGTCATCAATAAAGATCCCTTCAACATAATCACCGTAGAAAGACCCATCGAATTGATCGCTAGATCCATAAAAATGGATATAGACATCACTGCCTTGATTGTACTGTTCAATAAGATTTTGCCATTCATATCCAGATCCATCCACATTGGATAGGTCCAGGATCATTTGGTGCCAACCCGAGGAATTACCGAATAATTGACCAGGAAAACTGGGATATAAATCTGCCCCCGTTGATGCGCTATACTTTACGCTATCATATACATACCAGCCATACGGAAAAGGATCAATCTCGACCTGCCACCATATTCCCTTTGGATTTGTGTTTACCCATACCTTGAATTTCATATAGGCCGAGATGGCATTGCTCAGATCAATTGGGCCATAGGAAATCCAGGAATAAATCTCTGCTGGATAATATGAACTGCAGGCAAGAGGTGCATCTCCCTCTCCGATCCACCATAAACTGTGGTCACCGGAATATGCCTGACAGTCTGATATGCCCCATGAGTATTCATCTTCATACTGTATCTGCCAATTGCTGGAGAGACTGCCCTCAAAGTCTTCATCCAATATTGTCACCCATGTTCCTGTTGAACCTTGTGCTGGTCGCTGAACAAGAGGGATATAGTTCTTCTCAGGTAAGGGTAGTCCACCATAATAACCCGCTGGGAAGTCCACATAAAAAGCGCCTGTGCCGATGGCAGGCCCCTCAAAACTGATATATACATAACCATTACCATTCCAGTCATCTCCGAAGGAGTTCTTTACGATCCAATAATTCCCATCATCAGTATAATCAAGATCACCGTCATCATGCCAACCGACAATTAATACATCATGGCTGGCACTACCGATAGCAGATGGATCCTCATGATAAACTCCACACCCATGATCACACCAATTCCACGGTGAAGACATGCTGGAACCCACGGGTCCATAATTATAAATTGCAGCTTTAATTAATTCGATATTGGATCTCATAGTCACTGGATCACTATCATATGGAGACCATGTCATTCCAGATCCGACATAAGTATAACTGGCAATTTTATAGGGGTGTCGTAGCGGGTCGAAACCACAGCTGATCGGATCATCTGCATAAGGCATGTCTTCTTCCAGAACAATTCCTGGCGGGTTATAGATCTGACCCATTTTATCTTTATGATAATCGTTCAGACTGGAATTGCCTCCATTGCAACCCATATCTACTTCACGATTGCATGAGACCAGGTATTGCTCGGAAAGATCAATGGAGTTATCGAAACCAATACCATCAATGATCAAGGCAGATTCGGTGGCCCCAATGATGGCATGTGCCCAGCAGGATCCACAAAATCCCTGATCCTTCACTGGTGTGACATAATTAACTCCCTCCACATTGCGCCAATCGAAATCAGTCGGGAAGTCAGTTTGGGATTGAATTGACCTATTGCTAACATTTGTAACAGGATTTATTTCGATTTCTGGCATTTGTGGTGAGGTGACATGAACTTCGTGCGATAGGTCAATAATCTGGGGTAAAGTTAAAGTTGAGATGAACAATTTCCGTTCCGCCCTTTCATCCGTCTTCCAGGAACGATGATAGATCAATTGGATATCCTGAACATCGGAGTTCGAAGAAGTGATCAATACGGTCATGCGACCAGGAGAGCCGCGTAGCTCAGTGTAGGGGGCGTAATCGACTATCTCTATACTGACATTTCCATCCGGAGCCAGTAATTCCCAACTGGCACCGACGGTGAGGTTAACATCCAGCGTGAGGTTCAGCCCCCCCTCCGGGATACGCCCCTGCAGGTTGATCAGGCTGGGTTGGTCGATCAGGCCAGCACTGTCAGTCGTGAGAGAAGATCGGGTTTGAGTGAAGTTCTGCCCGCTGGATTCCAGTTGCCATTCTCCCTGGTCATCCAGGGAGTAGGACTGCCAGACGATTCCGGAGCCGGCCTGACCTTGAGTAATGTCAAGAGAAGAAAAACCGACGAGGAACACCGACAATACTGCCAGAAGTACAATGATAAGATTGCGACGCATACCCACCTGCCTGTGTTGTAATGATGACTTGTAATGATGAATCCAAGTAGGAATTATATACTTAAACAAACAATAGTCAATTATGGATTACTTACGAAATCCTTACAATTTCTATGTATAATAATGATACCGGGGATGACAGGCTTCGACGGAAGAGGCTGGTCCCGGAATGCGAGCCGAGAGGTACCGATCTCGTTAACTCAGTACAAACAATCAAGTGCCAACCGCACTCAATATGCTGCTCTCCCGCTCGCTGCATAAGCGATTAACATAACAGCCGCTCTCTTCGGGGAGCGCGTCCGCCGGCCTCATCCTCCACCTGGGGACGGACCGGGCGAAACAATGGTGGAGTGCTGCACA
>JAFGXF010000049.1 GCA_016936755.1 Anaerolineaceae bacterium
AATCTGGTGGAAATCAACCCCAATCCTGCGATCCCGAATTTTACAGTCATGTTTGGCTCTTTTCTGCTTATAAAAATGACAATAACCACACTGAATGACAACTGAAATCATACTTGCTGTGACTGAATTTTATCATCCCGGCCGACCCATACAGCAACACCTTTTTCATCCGCCCGATAATATGATAATCATCTCTCCAAAAAGATGCTTGCCCCAAGCATAAAACAGATCTGGCCTTGTTATCACCCATGAGATGTCCCCTTTTATTATGAAAGGATACAATTGGGAGTAAGATGGTGTTTTTCAAGCCAGGAAGGTAAATCGAATCATGTTTGTTGGCGGCGAATTCTATGATGATGGTTATTGGCTAAGGAAGAGACCAACTCTTTCTACTGGGAATATGACCTTTCTCAATGGGGGAAAAGCATGTTTGATCGTGATCAGCGAGTATCTGCTTGACCATGGGATACAGAGGATCCTTTTGCCTTCCTATCTATGCCCGACCATCGTAACCACCCTGGAAGGCTGTGGGTTGGCTTGTGAGTATTATCAGATCAACCCGGACTTTTCCATTGATGTGGATGACCTGACCCGAAAAGCGATTGGTCACCAGGTTCTATACTTCATCAATTATTTCGGCTTTTCACAGCCCCTTCGGGTTCGGAACTTCCTGGCGGACCTTCAACAAAAAGGCGTGCTCGTAGTGGAAGATAATGCCCAGGCCGGCTTCACCGAGCATAATACCGGCGATTTCATCTTTAATAGCGTGCGAAAACTGGCCGCTTATGACGGAGGATATTTAATCACACCCCATAATGTAATCCCCTATATTAAGAAGTATCGCGGGCACTTGAACCGTCGTTTACCATTGATCCGTGGCTACCGTAAACGGTTGGCCGCTTATCTGTTTCAAGGTACCGGTAGTCACGACGAACTGGTGCGCATGTACGAACTCGCGGAAACCTATTATGAATCCGACCTGGTTGTTGAGGGTGATCCTCAAGAACGGGAAGGGATTGAGCACCTGGATTGGAAGGGGATCAAGCAGATCCGCCGGGAAAACTATAATTATCTGTTAAGCTTGATATCCGGAATACAGGAGCTTTCACCGGTTTACCCGGTGCTCCAGGAAGAGAATATGCCCTTTGGCTTGCCGGTTTATGTCTCGGGTGTCCCGCGCGATTGGCTATTCAATGAATTGGGGAATGCCGGGATTGGATTAACGGTTCACTGGGATGGCCTTTTGCATGATCCACGCCTCAACGGAAATGCGGTCGCGGTGGATATGGCCAGCCGAATCCTGACGCTGGTGATCGATCAGCGCACCAGTCATAAGGGAATGGATTATTTCGCCCAAACGTTATCGGACCGCATTGATGCAGCAAAAAAGAGCCCGCTCGCATAAACGATCGGGCTCTTTCATGACTTATGTTTCTCTGTCACGTAAATATCTTCCTAACCAGAAGTTGATATAGTGTGATTCCGGTGGACAGTATCACAAGGTACGGCATGATCTGATGGATCGTGTGGACCACTTCCGGTGCATTTTTCATGGCACTCAAAATACCCCCGGTAGCGATTAGTGTTAAGAAGAAAACGCCACACACCAGACATGCGATCATCTCCTGCAAGCTGAGAGGCGCCTGCTTGTGGATATTAATAATGGTGATGATCAAGTACACAAAGGCTCCCACTGAAATCAGCTTGTGTATTGTCAATAACAGGCCGTTAAAAGGCTTACCTGCCCGGCTTAATAAAAATCCGGTAATGAGGATAAAAATAAAACATCCTCCCACGATCAAAAACTTACTGTTCATTTCGACTCCAATCTTTTTTTTACTACAACCCGGGATGCAAGCCGGTTTTTCTCTTCAGGACTATTTATCTGGATTTGATCCCATCCCAAAAAATATCAAACCCTTGTTGTATACACTCTTCTTGCTTGGCCAAATCCGGTTCCATGCGCAATCGGTTCATTGCTGCGACGATACTCTGGTATAAGACCCCACCGATTAAATCCATGGGGTAGTTCTTGATGCTGCCTTCAGTCAATCCTTTTTGGATGGCTTCGTAGTAGTAATGAAAGAAGCCGGCAGATGCCTCTACGGCTGAAGCTGAAATCATCCCCGTATCCCTGACTTGCTGCACGTACTGGTAAGCACCCATGTGTTCCATAAACCAATGAATGGTGCCTTGCCAGATCGTGAAGAAGGTTTGACGGGCGGAAAGGCTGGGGGTTATTAGCTCCTGAATAAACGCAGATTGTTCCCGACCGATGCTCAGGATCAGCTCATCTATCAACGCTTGTTTCGTCGGAAAGTATAGGAACAGCGTTCCAGCAGCCACACCGGCTTCGCGCGAAATCTCCGCCGTGCTGGTATTACCAACACCCTTGGTAACGAATAAATTGAGGGCGGCGGTCATTAACCTATCTCTTCTTTCTGGGCTTAATTTGCGTACCATATCATTCCTTGTATTTATATTGACTGACTACTCACTCAGTATATAACACAAAAGAATTTTTGTCAAGGATATTTTGGGAACAAGGATAATTTACTGATCCATTGTTTCTCAGTTGAAAATTCCAGACACCGACCCTCATGTCCAACCGGCAGAATATGGTCGAAAAGCCATATGGATAACAACAGATAAGCTCGTCGCCATATCCCCGTATTTCCATGATCGTGTGTATGGTTTATGACGGGTTTCTAATATTCAAGACATATAATAGATAAATCAGAATCAGGAGGCATATATGATGGTAAGTAAAACCGATTTTACTGCAGAGGAATGGAAGCAGATCACGACCACCCCGCAGCTGGCATCCCTCTATATCGCACTCGCCAGCCCCAGTGGTTCTGTTGGGGTCATCCAAGAAATGATGGCAACGACCTTGTCGATTGTTGATGCGATTCAAAATGAGGGCGATAATGCCCTAGTGGATGCTGTGGCCGCTGATTTCAAGGAAAAAGCAGAGAAGCGGGAAAAAGCCGAAACACCTCAAATGAGTATGGACCCGGTGCAAATGAAGGCCAAGTGTCTGCAGGCCTGCCGTGACCTGGCCGCGTTACTCTCTCAGAAATCCCCCGCAGACGCTGAGGCTTACAAGCAATGGGTTTACCAGATCGCCAAGCGCAGCGCAGAAGCAGCCAAGGAAGGCGGATTGTTGGGCTTTGGTGGCGAAAAGGTCAGCGAGGTTGAGACAACTGCACTGCAGGAGGTCGCCACTGCACTTGGGATTACCGCCTGATCATTTTTGGTTTTAAGCGAAATATGAATGACACCACCGCCGATAGGACAAGGCGGTGGTGTCCAATTCCATGGAGGTAAATTTAATCGCTCAGGCTTCCAGAAGATATTTTCGGATATCCGCGATGGTTTCTGGTTTATGGAAGATCGTCATATGATTGCATCCTTCAACCCGCCTGACGGTTACTCCGGGTATCAACTGGCCCATTTCCAGGATGTGTTCCTCCTTGATCATGTCATGCTCCGCATACAGTATTCGCAAGCTGGTTTGTATTTTTTTAAGATCTTGATCGGTAAGACCGATATCGTTCAACATCAACTCGAAGCGCATGAGGGCTTTCCGGGTGGGGAATCCCAGGTGAGCCAGCAAGCGTAACGTTTTTTCGGTCCTTTCAATGAACCTGAGTGAGTTCTCGGTTGTGCCCGAGACCAGATAATTGGGAGAAATGGCCACAACCTTATGAAAAATTTTAGGGGCGTTTTTGGCTAAAAATAATGCAATGTTTCCCCCATCGCTATAACCGATCACCGCTGCATTCGCAATGCCCCGCGCTTTACAGAACCTGATCACGTCGTCACTGATCTGGGCAATACTTAAATGGGTATCATGGGATTCGGATTGGCCATGGCTGCGGCTGTCCAGTGCAATGGTACGGAAATCCTTGAAGTGCACCATCTGATATTTGGAGAAGAGGCTCTTGTTGCTTGAATTCCCATGCAAAAGGATCAACACGGCACCAGATCCATGTTCGCGATAGGCGATGCGGATATCTGCCAGATCCAGAAATTGAGTAATCAACTTATGCATGACAACCCCTCGTTAGAAAAAATTCATCTCATCGCGGGTGGTCAATGATCTCATCTTCGTAACAACACCCAATTAGCCCCGCCCAGGTCTGTTCACAAATCCGCCTGATAATTCAGGACTGCCCCGCCACACCGAGGGCAGGTTTCATCCCACCAGGAATGCGCAGCACCACAATTTGCACACTGCCACCTTTTCCCTTGCGCTTCCAGCCATTTTGATACCCCTTCCCGCCGGATCATTTCCATATTTTTCAACACACCCCGATGATACGGCCATTTTGAGTCCGCTATGAACTTCTGTAACTGTTCACAGTTCACCATGTCAGGGCATTCATAGCAAAACTCATAACCCCGTCCTCGTGCACAGGCCTTGATACCGCAGGTGGCACAATGCCGCCCCGCGGCCATCAGGTCACTCTTGCAGCCATGGCAGGGATTGTCCTCAACCCCCACACTTGTGCCCAACATGACCGGGCACGCGCCGCAAAACAATCCACAATAACCATCCAGTCTGAAGTCCATGAACACTTTTCTCGCTGTGTTTTATCCCTTTTATGGTCGTTTAAAAACCGATAAACCAGCTCCCGATTATCCAGCTGAACCAGATCCAGATTTACAGACACGCCACATCGATTACCGCGTCTGACAAGCAATCCTATCTGTCACCGAAAATAGCTGCCTCTACCTCGAGCAAATCCTTGGTGAACAGTTCCAGATCGATTTTGGCGGTTTCAACGTCCCTATCCAGACCTAAAATAATCAGACCAAGGCGTTGGGGTATGCTTTGCGCCAGGCTGGCATCAAAGTCGGCGATACTTGGACTCAGGGTTTCCAGACGCTGTGATGTACTCGTCAGGGCAGCTTTGGCAACTTCCACGTCGTCCAGGAAGAGCGCAATACGGGCGTTGCTGACATCCACCAGCACCTTCAACAACTCAAGGTGCGCAGTGGCAGTATCCAGATCGGATTGGAGTGTCTGGTTATCGCTTTCGAGAGCAGCGATCTTCTCATCCACTGTGGCAAGCTGAGCTTCGAGATCATCATTGGCCAGGTTGGTCTGCGTTAGTTCGGACTGGGTTTGCTGCAAGGCTTCATTAACCGGCTTATAGCGTATAAAATGATAAGCCAATAGACCAATCAGAAGCGCCACGGCGACGACCACCATCCATATGAGCGCATTTCGCCAGAGGCGGCGACCACGCCCAAGTTTTGGTTTTCCCGGTTGGGGGATGGTTTGTGTTTTCTCAGATTCTGTTACTGTCATCATTTGTTTTTCTTTAGCTTTTGTCATTTATCATCCAATCATTAAGGATTTGCTGTTGGCGTTTCTTCCACAGTTATTGTAGGTGTTGCTGTTGTTACAACTTCTGTCTCAGGTGCTTTCTGTATCCGGTCGGGCAGATTGGTAACCAGCAATTGCCAGGCAATGTCCACATCATTCACCGCGATCACCGGAAAGGCTGGCAGGTTTTCCAATGCCAGATCGAGCTGTGCCAGGACGGTTTCCATGGTAACCGCTTTATCAGCAGGGATTTCTTCCTTTATGGATAGCAACAGATCACGCGCAGCCACCACATCCTGCCTGGCCATGCCAAAGTTGCTTTGCGATAGATATAAACGGGTGCGGGATAATAGTTCGATACTGCGGCTAATGATGATCTCGCGTCGCAGGTCGGACAGGACTGAGTCTTCACCCGTCAGCAAGGTGGTATGCCCTTCGACGCTTCCGGTCAAGGCTTCCAAGCTTTTTTGCATGGCTTCAAGCTGTTTCAGGCTTCCGGTGTGGGTTGCCACGGCGGTTTCCAACACAGAGACCTGCCCGGTCAGTTCGGTGATGTCCTGGGCGTTTTTGGTCTGGCGAGTTTCCAGCGTCGTCAGGCGGGATTGGAGATCGGCGATCTGACTGTTCAACTGCTCCATATCGGTTGCCCGTTGACTTTCAACTTCCACCAGTTGCGCCGTGTTATTTTCAATGGGCAGGATGATTTTCTGATAAAAGTAAGGCACACCATAATAGACCGCAGCGCCAAGCCCGGCAATAATGATCAGCACGAGCAATCCACGCAGGATTCGAACAAAAGCCCGTCCCAATCGGGAACCGAATGAAGGCTTTGGTTCCATGTTGTTGATATCCATATCCATTTCGTTGATCATATCATCGCTCATTGTGTTCCTCCTTGTGCAAACAGATCCCCGAGCAGGGCTTGTAACTCCTTGAGGAACGTATCGAAACGCAGGGTTCGTTCTTCCTGCTGATCGACTTTTCCAGTCAAGGAAGTGACATCAGATTGCATTTCACTTACTTGTTGACTGGCGGTATCCAAATCTGCGGCCAACTGTCGATGGGCTTTTTCCAGGGAAACAATGCGCTCGCCCAACCCTTCCAGGGTATCCACCCGACTCCGCAGACTTGCCTGGTCCTGCTGAATGAGGTCGGCCTGCGTGGTGAGTGATTTTACATCACTCTGGATAGTGCGGTATTGGGATCCGGTGGCGTATTTCAGACTGCCATTGATTACACCCAGGATGAACAGGGTGAGCAGTATGGAAACCAGGGCAGTGATCCCGTTGCTGACCAACAGAGTCCAGAGCGGCCCCCGGGCTTTCGATTCCTTCTCGAATTTTCCTGGCAGGGCTTTGGCTGTCTGACCGACAACCTTTCCATGTTTTTTAACTGATTCTCCCATTTCCGACATCTTTTCTCCAAAGGCCTGGCCTTTTTCGAGAATCATTTCTTTGGCTTTTCCCAGTGTTGACTGCACCGTGGAGTCATCGGCTTGATCAGTTTTGGAAGTAGTGCTGACCGTTACATGGTCGGGAGCGGGTCGGGGGTACGGTTGTGGTGTGTTCATACCCATCCAAATTTCCAATAGTCTGGCATTGACACCTTTTACCCTTGTTACTTCATCCATGGAGTTATACGGGCGGGCGGAGATAATCCGTTCTGCCAGCGCGGGTCCAATACCGGGAAGTTTACTCAAGTCATCCTGACTTGCGTTATTCAATATTTTCAGTATCTCGTTTTGTTTCATGACGCCTCCTTATGACGATTTCAACCTTCATCACATATACCTCTACAAAAAACCGGCAGTTAATAACCAACGGTCATCTTGGTGTTTGCTAATCCAAGGCCATCTTACGCTTGGCCTGCCTTCTCAATGTGCAGTGTATCAAGCACGATGATCTAACTCGCATATGTACTTGATATTATCACATAAATACAGGTGCTATGTTTTGCTTGCGAAGAACATATGGCGACCAGCCCTGAATCGCATAACAACAACCCGGAATATTCTACTCATATAATCCATACTCAGCATTATAATAATTATACGGAACTCGTCAATAAAGTTGTTATCGTCTTTCAACCCAGTCTTTAGATTGAGAAATGGCATAATATTAAGTGAATGTCAACGCGCGCCGGATTTATCGGCTTGCTTACCGGACTGGTTGCTACGATAATCATATATCCACTTTTTTTAGCAAGTCCGGATGTATTCCTGCAACCTCGGTTGCTGGATTCAAGGATTAATGTCTGGATCGCCATTTCCTTGATGATGGTCCTGATGGTTGTTGGTGGTTATCTGGCTGGGCGGTGGAGTGGAACTGCCAATCCCGTACGCTGTACGGCATTGGGCGCCCTGGCTGGCGGGGTGGCTGGAATCATCCTGTTTTATTTATGGGGTGCCGCAACAGCAGGATTGGCCAGTTGGGTTGCACCATTTGAGCCTGCAACAACCGTAAAAATTACCCAAATCAATATCATCTCCATGATCATACAACAAACACTGGGTATGTTTTTTTTGCTTTACCTCGGGGGTGGCGGGCTGGGTGCGCTGGGGGGCTGGTTGTCCTGTTTTAAACAACCGGTACGGGTGGATGTGTTCGATAAAAGCGCACCTCAGATGGCAATGAATCTATCGATTACGGCTGTGCCCGCTTCAATTTTCGCTGTTGTACTGGCCGCTTATTTTTTTTCACGGCTTTCAGCTCTCACTATCAGGCAAACAGGTCAGGCTATAGCAGACAGCACCATCGTGAACCCACCACTGGCAGCATCCCTGTTGATCCTAATCATTTCCCATTTTGCCCTGACATTGGTGACGGTCCATGAGACGAGACAGGCGGAACACCGCTGTGGTATGGATGAGGTCAAGATGGCAGCCTATGTTGGTATCGGTGCCGGACCTCTCCTCGCCTTGCTGTTGTTCCTGATCAATGTTGATATCTTTCAGAAGCCCTTCATTCTGGCAGCACTGCTGACAAGTATTGTCAAGAGCTTGAAATCACTTCACACATTGTTAAAGTATATCCTGCCCAAGCGCGCATCCTTCCCTGCTCCGCGGGAAGGATGGCAAAAGACAGAAGCAAAATGGTTTGGAACGATCGCGGCTTCGCATGGCCCACGGCTGGTGCTTCTTTGTATTGGCTGTGGGTGGGCAATGGTGATGCCTCTTTATGTATCGGTATTATCGGTGTTGATCAACCTTTCCGGTTCACTGGCAAAACCCACCTCTGCTCCGGCTGTTGTTGAAGTGACCCGGGGCTTATACCTGACCCAGGCACTGGTCAGTGTCGGGCTGGCTATGGCATCTATACTCCTTCTCATTACAATATATCTGCTTTACCTGAACCTGGGCCGCTGGTTCAGCAAACGGAACACATGCCAATCATAATCTCGACAAACATGCTTTCAAGTAACAAGTGCTCGCGCTGTGCCTGTCGTTGTCCTTGCACCAAGACAAGAGTCATCACACCCTTTCCTCACCGGTCCATTTTCCTGCCGGTATTGAATTGATTATGTGCTTAGACGAAGCTCCCAGCATCCCACATCTATCCAACGATTTTGCTTGTATCCAACTTCAGCGAAATGAGCAACTTTTTTGAAACCATGTTTCTCATGAATCCGGATACTTTTATCATTCGGTAATGCAATGACAGCGATCAAAACATGAATATTACGACTCCGACTGTCATCAATTAATGCCTGTAAAAGTTTGTTGCCAATTCCTTTGCCGTGATTATCTTTATCGACATAGACGGTCACCTCTGCCGTAAACCGGTACGCTGACCTGTCCTTCCACTTGTTGCCATAAGCGTATCCAAA
>JAFGXF010000050.1 GCA_016936755.1 Anaerolineaceae bacterium
AACCACCCCCGCGAAGTACGCCTGATCGAAATGGGACTGGGTGGGGCGGCCATGCCCTCAAATCGCCTGATTGGAATAATGACCAAGATTTCTGACGATCCTTCGGGTAGGGTCTTCCCGGATGGCTCCATTTCCAAAGCTGTTACTGTTGCGGATCAGGAAAAAATTGATCAGGGCTCGCGTATCGCCTCTGAAATTCTGATCCGGGCCGGAGCAAAGCCAGACTCCATCCGCTATTCAGCGCCACAGGGAGCGCACCCCGGTGGCACAGCAGCGATCGGAAAAATTGTGAACCAGCATCTGATGACAGAAATAAAAAATTTATATGTCTGCGACGCGAGTGTGTTTCCAAAAGCATCTGGCCTGCCGCCAATTCTCACCATCGTGGCACTGGGAAAACGGCTTGCAAAAGAACTCTCAGCTCATTAATGCCGGTTACAGATCAAAATATCTATCTATAACCAGTTATTCTACCCTTTAAGGATTCAAGCGAAGAAGCACCCTTACGGAGGGTGCTTCTCTTTTTGGTTGTCTTTCAAACGCTAACTTCAGATTAGGTCAATGTGATTACCGTACTTCTTCAATCATCCAGGATTATTGCCAGATCGGGATGATAGCCTTGCATGCGGCATTGACAATCGGGTACACAATGGGCGAAGAGGTCAACGCCGGGTGAGTTCCCATCTGGAACTGCACGATCTCATTGGCCGTCATCTTGTGCATAATACAGGCACTGAGCACATTGATCATTTCACCCACTGATCTTCCACCAGAAATAGCCCCTCCTAAAATAACACCTGTTTCCTTGGCAAATATCGTTTTTACCTTTGTCAAACTTGAATTGGGCATCCCGCCAGGATGCGTGTCAGGCGCTTCAGCGGTGGTAACCACAATATTCATGCCACATTGTCGAGCAGTACGCTCGGTCAGACCTGCCACGGCAAAGGCCCTGCCATTGACCACGGTCGAAAATACGCTGATGGCACCGCAGTTCTGATGTACCGTTGAATAGAGGTTCGCTCCAGCAATACGGGCTTCAGATGTGGCAATCGAAGCCAGCATCAACCCAACCGGACGGCCTGTAAAGAAAGATATCTTTTCCGCGCAATCCCCGCAGGCAAACACGTCGGGATCCGTATAACTCTGCATGCAGCGGTCAACCTTAATGGTGTTGTTGAAACCCAGCTCGAGCCCCGCCTTTTTGGCAAGCTCAGTGTTGGGGACTGCCCCAATCCCGAGGATAACCATATCAGCCTTCAGTTCTTCTCCTCCAGCCAGTCTGACACCGGTGACAGTGTCATCCCCCAATATGGCTTCAACCCTGGTACTCACCATCACTTTTACACCGGTCTCTGTCAGCTTATCTTTTGCTTCAGCACAAAACTCATCATCCATGGCCATCTGCAGGCAGCTGGGCAAGGCCTCAACAACCGTAATGTTGACATCCCTTCCCTTGCGGCATTCATCAGCAAACTCAACCCCAATGAAACCGCCTCCGATGATCACCACATCCTTAACCGATTTCATCTCCTCATAGACTTCTTCCAGATAGCCAAAGTCCTTCTTAATCGGATAGACATTCTTCTTATTCACACCGGGGATAGGCGGAACCATCGGCAGAGAACCGGTCGCAAACACCAGTTTGTCATAGCTGATGGTTTCACCACTTTGCAGCGAAACTACTTTCTTTTCGCGATCCACCGCAACCGCTTCATCTTTAACGAGCTCGATCCCGTTCTTTTCAAGCAGCCCATCCGGAATCACATTGTTCTGTGGACCACCTACCGTTCCATAAATATAGGGGATGCCGCAGGGAATCAACACTGTACCTTCTTTTCGGACAAGCACAACCTTTTTGTCTGGATAATGCCGCCTGCAGCTTATTCCCGCCGTAATGCCAGAAAGCCCACCCAACACCAAAACATCTGTCTGTTTCACAAACACCTCCTTAATTTTTCATTTCATAAAATTTGTTTTAAGTATTTTATTTCACCTATTATAATAGTATTTCACCTAATTTAATATCTAAAATAAGTATATTTACGAGTTTTCTTTGATCCCTTAAGAACATTTAGCTCGAAAGGTCTCACCGGTATAGGCTGTATAACTCATGAAACATCCCTCTTTAATTCAATATGCTTTTTTCTCGACCTGAGCATTAAATTTATAATACTGTACAATATATTAAATCATCTTCAAAAACAGTCTGTTGTATTATTTGCATGCCAGTAGTTTACGCCTGAAAAGCTTTTATTGAAAAACATATGCAGAATCTAGCATATCGTCGTACATATTCAACCCGACTTATTCGGAAGCCAATTATGCCCTGTCATGCGTAATACCCAATCTTCGCCCTATCAAATTAAATCTTTATCAAAATAGTCCTACGTAAAATCATTATCACAACAGTTTACAACAATGAATATTCATTCTGTGGGTTTGAATATAGATCTCAAAAATCCTTACCAGTTATGAGTAGCTACAAGGAGAAAAAGATATGAAAAGAAAATTCGTGTGGCCTGTTTTAATCCTTCTCCTCGTACTATGTATCACAGGGTTGTTCCTGCTCATCCGTTTTGGGATACAGCGCATCCCCACCATGGAAGAACAAATTCCACCAGGATCAACATCCATTCAAATCCGCATTACACATCCCAACTCAAAATCCGGGTGGCCGCTAAATTTCGCCATCCCAATTCAAATCACTGCCCAGGGACAACAACCAGTCACGTCCATTGAACTGTACGTCAACGGTATGTTGTACGACACCCAATCCATAGAAACCGATCAACAAAATCAGCCATACCTTACCCTATGGCATTGGCAGCCTGGAACTACCGGAAAATTTATCCTGGTTGCACGGGCATTGGATGTCTTTGGTGGGACAGGAATATCCAACGCGGTCATGATTGAGGCTGGACCGGCCATTGGAAGCGGTTCTCCCCTGACAATCGAAGAGGGGAACACGTGGGAGAACATATCGCTCACCACAAACCTCCCTCTGGATGTAATTCAGCAAGCCAATCCCAACCTCGACCCGGACATATCACTTGCGCCCGGCAGTCAGATCTTGCTTCCCAATCCCCCTGAACCCGTCGTTAATCCAAATATTATCCCCGGATACAATCCGCAGGGTGAAACATCCTCCATCCCTGAGTTATCTCCGCTGCCCAAAGAAGAATCCGTATCAGCTCCCAAATGGAATTTCATCAACGATCTGCGCTTCTTTATAAAAGCCGCCGCTCAACAAGATAATAAGCCGATACAACAAGTAGTGCCCACTGATGTGGCCCAAAACACACCCCCCGATGGCGAAGATTCCACAAAACTTCCCCCAGCTCCAAAGATATTTGGCAGCTTCAATAATTGCAATGTCAGCCTGAATGTATCCCCTCTGCCTGATCCAACTGAGGACGGGTATTTCATTTACCGCTCCCGGAATGGTACTGAATTTGAAAGGATCGCGACCCTCCCGCCTTATACTGATTCCAGTTTGTCCGGCGACTCACGCTTCACCGATTTGAATCAATATGGGTTGGTCACCTACTACGCTGCCAGTTTTAACGTCAATGGAGAAAACCCCGGCCCACCTGTCTCTTTTCCTTTAAACGAGATGAACTGCTCTGGTGATATTCTTGAACCAACAAACAAACCCAAAATAGATGAGAGCGGAGATTTAATTCTCCCCTTTAATACCGATACCGCCTATCTATATTTACAAATTAATGATTCACAAGCAGTGCGTGTACCAGAGGGCGACCGCATGTTTTTACCCGATTCCGGGGTCAATTTCAACCTTGACCTATACCTGGATAGCCTGGTGAACTCATTAACGGATACTGACCTGAGCGTCCATATGGAAATCTGGGGCTGGCAAGGCGGAAAGTTAATATACATTGGTGATCTGGACCACAATGTTCATCGGACTGTATTAACCGTCTGTTCAGTAGAAGGCGAAGGTGGCTGCACGAATGGCGGTGTCGGAGAATGGGTTCGCGAGATGAATATCCTTCCGAACTTCCTCATTCCCTTGAACGAACAAAAATACGAACTTCGCTGGCAGACCAGCGCACTATCTGAGACCGAGCGTATCTGCCTGGCGATTGGCGAGAACGATTTCGACGGCCCCGGTCTGACAGATACGCACCGGACCGTGCTCAAGGTATGCTACTACGCAGACGGGAATGAAGGCGTCTACCTGCTCGATTTTAGTAAGATCCTTTATCCGGATGGAAACCCAAAATATCCTCCCTATAGTGGGCCGGGGTATGATTACCAAAGCTCCTCGTTCGAGCAGGACTATCCAATGGGCACCCCCTTTAATCTGGCAATTCACGTCCTGTCCGTAATGGAAGAAAACGGTTTTTCGGATATGTCCAATACGGTGTACATGCACCATCTGACACCCTATGAAACTACGGATCTGCCACCACTGGCATCGAATGTTCCCAGCCTCTATGACATTGAGATACTTGAAGACACCTACCAGCCTCCCGAATATGAAATCCGCTCGAAATGGGCCTGTGTGATTATTGATGAAGATCCGAGCGGGCAATTTTCCCCCGGGCAGGAGGTTTGCCCACTGACCTATGTGGAATGTGGCGTAAACATAACCTGCGAAGACCCCGGATTCTGGGGTATGTTGGGGTTAGGATGGGACATGGTCGTTGATACGATCAATGGCGCCAAGCAAGAAATTGCCACTGCGATATCGGACACCATCCCTTACTGCGATGAAAGTACCGCATGCAAAGATGCTGTCAAAGCTGGCGTTGACTATGGCGTTGCATATACTACAGGATTACCGCCACACATCCCGAACTCCGACGAGGCCGTTTCACAGGCCATTACCGAAGCGATTGTTGGTGAATTAGCCTATCTGAGCGATGAGGAGACGGTTGAATATCTTTGCGGTGATGCCTGTAAAGATGAAATCTCAGCCCAAATACAAGCTCGACTAAAAAAAGCGGAATATTTTTACGGCCAACCCGGTTGTTATGACCTTGGCGATCATTATGGTTATTTCCCAATTTGCTTCCAGCCGCCTACCATCGTCCACGCTGTACCTGGTTCCGGTAATTTCCCTGGCTATGTGTTCGTGCGCGTTACCCGCAAAGATACACCTGAATCATTGGCAGCAACCAGTGAGATGAAAGATCAGACCCAACTCCATCTCACTGTGGATGTAGAGAATGCCAATCGTATCGGTGAATATATGAATACCTGTAAATATCAGGATAATATTACTGTGAATCAATTACCCGATCCGCAGAATCCGAGCAGCAACGCTAACCGGGGTTATACGGCATTAGGAGATACGCCACTGGCAGGTCAGCTCTATGAAACCATTCAGGTGAGTATCCCCTGGTTGGAACCCGGACAATCCATGGATATCGCGGTTATATTACAACCATTCCATAATAAAAGTCCGCAAAACTGCATCACGACGGCCAGAAGCCAATACTATTTTTACCAGGGCACTTCACATATGACGGCCACAGAATATTGTTTTAGCCCCAAAAGCAGCGTGCCGTGGGTGCCCTGCAATGAAGGCGGCTCGGACACCTGGGATTTTGACAACCCTAGCGGGCCGGGGTTATCTTCAGCCCTGGAAGATGCCTTGGATGAAGTTGGCAGCGATGTGAGCGAGGCATTGCCATGAATAAAAATACGCTTTTCATTTCGTTATTTTTGATTTTAATATTGGCGAGCTGCAACCTACCTCAGCCAAAATCACCTGGCGAGGCTTACCTGATTGCGAATTCTGAGCCGCAAGCCTGGATTGACGCCCCACTGAACGAAAGCCATTTACCACTTGCTCCCTACGAGGTTGTCTACCACATCACCGATCAGGAGGGCGTAGCCCTTGGAGAGTTAAGCATTAACGATCAGGTAGTCGCCTCACTCCCAAACCCCAATCCATCCAAAAAATTGGGGACGCTTAAATTTCTCTGGGACCCTGCTGCGCCTGACAGGTATCTCCTCAGCGTTCGTTGCCAGAACACAAACGGGGTATGGGGACCAGCGGCAGAATCGGTTGTATTCATTGGTGAGAAAACCACCACTCCAAACCCAATATTGACCCCGACCATGCTCTTAACCCCAACTTATACCCCGACAATTGCACCTACATCAACCCCCTATGCCGGTTTTTCAAATTTCAGCGCAGCCCCCAGCAGTGTATTCTATGGCAACTGCACACCCAATCAGGTCAGTGTTAATGTACAGGCAGTTGACCCGGCAGGCATTACCACAGTGGTACTTTTTTATCGCCTGCGGGGTGAGAATGGAAATGCAACCGAATGGCTAAACGTTGCCATGAATCCGCAAGGCGCTGACCAGTTTAACAAAACAGTGGATATAAAATACTTGGCACGCCAAACTGGCTTTACCCAACAAAAAGGCATTCTTGAGATTCAACTCGTTATCCAGAACACCCAGACAGAGATGACTCGCAGCCAGGTGTATGCTGATGTCGCAGTGCATCCCTGTGGTTTGGATGTACCAGTTCTACCGAGGATCACTGTCATGCCAGGGATCACGGTCGTGCCTTTGTTGCCCACCAAAACGCCCATCATAATTAAGTAGCTACTGAAAGGATGGGTTTGGCATAAGCCAAACCCATCCTTTCGTAAATCTACGGACGTCTCTTGCGTATCCAACACTGATTCTAATATGCGTTGTAACGAATATAGCATACTTCCATGTACGTTTGGAGACGCTTCCTTACTTAGATTATCTATATACAAGTAAATAATGCCGCCGGAACTGATATCCATAAATCAGCATACCACGCTCATCGCCGTCATAGGAGATACAGCAGGTTATATCTGTACATTGTCCAAATAAGATAGTATTGGTAAGATTAATTATGCCAAAAATATACAGAACCACTCCGACAAACCATTTCCTTTTTCTGGCATTGATTTTTTCCGCCTTGCTGATCGGTTGCCGACCGGCAACAACCATTGTGAGCGACTTCGCCGCAACAGACCAAAGCCTGCTTGAAACAGCTGATGCCCAGCTTCAAACCAGCACATCCACCATCACGGCAACGCCCACTTCTACCCCAACTCAAACCCTTACCCACGCCCCAACCCTGGCCCCCACGCCCACCCCACACCCACTGGAGATCGGCGCCATGCGTGCTGGTTCGTACCCTGGCAGTGATATTGTCATCGAACAGGAACTGGATCCGGGGGCAAACTACCGCCGCTATTATGCTTACTATCTTTCCGAGGGCTATAAAATCTACGCCCTGCTGACGGTCCCAAACGGCGAAACACCTGAAGGCGGCTGGCCGGCTATTGTCTTCAATCACGGTTATATCCCGCCAGCCCAATACCGCACCACCGAGCGCTACGTCGCCTATGTCGATGGGCTGGCGCGTAACGGTTACATCGTTTTCCGGATTGATTACCGCGGCCATGACCGTTCAGAAGGCTCGCCCTCCGGTGCCTACAGCAACCCGGGCTATATGGTCGACGTCCTCAACGCGGTCTCTTCTTTGCAGCGTTTTCCACAGGCCAACCCGGATAAGATTGGCATGTGGGGTCATTCCATGGGCGGTTACCTGACCCTGCGGGCGATGGTCATTTCAGACGCGGTGCGGGCCGGGGTCATCTGGGCCGGGGTGGTCGGCTCGTATCCCGATTTGCTCTACAACTGGCGGCGGGGCAGCAGCAGCGCTCCAATCCCCACCCCTCATCCGGGTTCCCGCCGCTGGCGTGATTGGGTGGAGGATTATGGATCACCTGAGGAGAATCCAGCTTTCTGGAATTCCATCTCGGCCAATGCTTTCCTATCTGACCTGTCCGGCCCGGTGCAGCTGCACCACGGCACCGCCGACCAGGAAGTGCCTTCAGAATTCTCATTCAACCTGTCGGCGCAAATCCAGGCAGTGGGCGGTGAAGTGGAGCTGTACCAATACGAAGGGGATAACCACAACATTTCAAACTATTTCAGCACCGCC
>JAFGXF010000051.1 GCA_016936755.1 Anaerolineaceae bacterium
ACGAAGTGAGCAGGGATTGAGATGCTTTATTAAACAAAAGACACCCCAAATGGGTGTCCCTTCTGTCGGGGCGAGAGGATTTGAACCTCCGACCTCTTGCACCCCATGCAAGCGCGCTAGCCGGACTGCGCCACGCCCCGATTTGAGAGCCGTATTATATCCGCATCCCTACCATTTGACAAGCAATATGCGGTTTACATAACTTTACCGATGGCATAGAAAGTCGGTATGTATAGTACGCGAGTTCCATCCACCCAGGCAGCCATGTCGATACGCTTGAAGCGGGTTAATTCATCGGGGGGTAAACAACCTACCATATCATGTTCGATCATTTGCCATTCCGATGCCAGGAAGGTATCTGTGAGGGTTCCTGCCCAGCGACCTCCCAGGACTCCATATTCGATGTGGGAAATACCGGCCTGATGGAACCAGTTTGCCAGCTTTCGACCAGATTGAATATCCGCGCCCTGATTTTTCAAGCTTTCAGACTGTAATTGACCCAATGACACCAGTTCGTTTGGGTGATCGATACGACCGCCATAATCCGGTTCGGCTAAAGCGAATATGGTTCCCTTGTTCTGGCATACACGCGCCATTTCCTTTAAAGCTGCCACCGGTGACTGAACCCATAATAGAAAATAATGACAGAGCACCATGTTGAACATCTGGTCTGCGAAAGGCAGCTTTAATGCATCACCATTGATATACTGGCTTGTGATATCAAGATTGGCGGCCAATCTCAATATGGGCAGATCCAAATCCAGACCTGTAACCCTTGCCTGAGTACGCTCATGCAATGAGGAGCATATCACACCGCTCCCGCAGCCGACCTCCAAAATCTGATGGGCATCCGCAAGGGATGCCCGGGTAAAAGCGTATTGACGGATTTCCGAGGTCCAGCCGGCCTGCAGCTGGTAACGCGAATGCCAGTCAGCTGGGGTCAGGACGGGCGATTCTTCCACACGTCTTCCCAGGATTGGTCGAGCAGGTTGCCGAATACCTTTTTTATGCCCTGGCCTGGCATGACATCCCCATCCGGTTCCAGGTAGATCCAGGCTTTCCCCGCACCGGGGATGCTTTCATCCTCGGTTTCGAGTGCCACGGGATGGAGGTCGGAATAAGGTACCGGCATATCCCAGACCAGCGTTAGACCTTTCATGGCCAGCAGGTCCCGCGCCTCTTTCAGTTGGGCGACCAATTTTGGATCGCTGGCGCTAAGTGAGACATGTGTGATGCCCATCGTCATCAGGCGGTCAAAGATCGAAGCGATCTTTTTCACCAAGGCTGGTGTCAGGGTGACATGCACAGTGATGTGGATGTCTTCGGCCAGGGTGTCCTTGAGCGCTTCCCAGGATTGCTCTGTATCGGGTGCCAGGATGAGCATGATATGATCAAGTCCCGCCTGAAGCAGGGTATGCAGGTATTTGGTCTCAGACAGGCGCAAGCCGTCAGTCAACAGACCGCAGACCATCTCTTTTTTCTCAGCGTATTCGACCAGCTCGGGCAGGTCCGGCCGCAGGGTTGGTTCACCACCTGTGAAAAGGATATGGGGAATGCCGGCTTCACAGGCTTTATCCAGTATCTTCATCCATTCTGCACTGGTCAGTTCGCGCTTGACCCGTTTCACGGGCGTGGTGTCCTTGCGGCTGCCATTCGTCTTGTAAGTCAGTGCGCAATCCAGCCGCAGAGGAGCGGAAAGCGTTCTGGAATGGGGATCAAGCCGTTCGAAATCCAAATAGATTTCAGGTTCCAGATCCGGGGTGTTGATGACGGTCAGGATCCGGTTGCGTATATCTGTGAAATCCTTGCGGATCTGGTTCTTATTCACCTGTGAATAACGCGCAGATACACGATTAACTACGGATTCTTCCGAAGAGGCATGCACGAGATGATAGACATATTCCGCTGCTGTTTGATTCAAGTGAAGCAAAGTACTGGCATTCACGATGAGAATTCCTGTGCCATCTTCTTCAAGACGCAAATGCAGCCGGAAGGGCTGTTCCACTTCGGGCGGGGATTGGTAGTGGTAAATACCGGCGGGTAATGCCTTTTGTTTCTCAGTAGAAGTAAATATTCGAAAGAATTCTGTCAGTTTGGTCATGAGTACCTCGCATTATTTAACTGGTTGGTATTGAGATGGCTTGAGCATGCCGGCCTGCCGTGCCAGTGGACACCCACCACCGCATTCTGCAAACACACTGCAGGTTTTACATACGGCAGGAGCATCGCGGTGCTCTCTCAGACTCAACGCCAAGTCATGGTTCCAGATCGTATCCCATTGATCTCTGAGTATATTGCCCAGTGAAGAATAATATGATTGACAGGGAAGTACAGTGCCATCTGATTCAATGCACATATTGTAGCGTGCAGCGCTGCATCCTTTTACACCCAACTCTAAAAGTGCGGGATCAAAATGGCAGTACATGGTGGGTGTATACCAGATCAGGCGTTGATCAAATTCGTCGGTGAGTTGTCGTGCGATCGAGAGGAGCGGCGGCAGGTCACTTTCCGGAATGGCACAGTCATTATTTTTACCCTTACCTGAGTAGATCAGTGCATTCAAGCCCACTGTAGGCACTCCTGATTTGTGTAGAAATGAAAGGGTGTCTGATAGGAGTGGGCTGTTGTCTTTCAGCAGGGTTGTATTGGTCATGACATACAGTTTGCTGGCGAGTGCATTTTCCAGGCCTTGGATCGTCTGTTTCCAGGCACCGTTGGATTTCACCATGTGGTCATGAATTTCAGGGTTATGAGATTCAACCGTAATCTGGGCATGATCCAATCCGGCATCCACCAACCGTGTCAGGTAGTTATTGTCAGCCAGGCGCCGCCCATTGGTATTGATGCCGGTGATCTGGCCATTATGCTCTGCATAAGCGATCAGGTCGGGCAGGTCATCGCGCAAGGTCGGTTCGCCGCCGGTGAACACAACATGCGGGATTCCAAGTGACCAGAGTAAATCCAAAATCTGTTTCCAGGATTGTGTATCCAGTTCGGGATGGTTCCGTCCACGTGCGTTGTAGCAATGAGCGCAGTCGTTATTACAGCGATAGGTTAGCGCCAGGTCCATGCGGTAGGGCGCGACCGGCATGGCGCTGAATGGGGCTGTCACTTCCAATTGCAGATCGCAGATCGGACATATGCCATCCGGGAAAATCAGGTCATCGATTTGACTGGTCAGATTTAAGGCATCCTGGAGGGCGGTCTTTTTATCGATCCGATACGTTTTCTGAAGGAGTGATGCCAATTTCTCGCCGGCAATCCCATTCAGGTACTGATAAGCCATATGGGTAGCTGTGAGATTCAGGTGATAAAAACGTGCTGCGTTGACGATTAATGTTCCATGCCCATCCGGGTCGATGCGCAGATGTACCCGTGATCTGGTGCCGGGGCGTTCCCTGGTAAAGTGATAGATGCCTGCCAAGGGTCGATCACCCACATAAGGTGTTTTGTCCTTGCTCTTAATCAAGCCGGCGGGCAGATGCATAACGAAATCTGCTAGCGCCCACCACCGGCACATGCACAGGCACAACCGGCACAGGCACATGCACAGGCGCATGAGTGTCCACCACCACCGCTACCCGAGGATCGCCAGCTGCTACCAGAGGATGCCGCCGGTTTGGGAACCGGGTTGGTCTTGTTGGTGATGGCGCTGGTAAAGCCAGCCAGCCCTCCGATGATATTACTGGAGAAACCCTGAACACCCTTCACCATGGATGCGGCGAAATCAGAGCCAGGCAAATGCGGCAGACTCACCGGTCTATCCAGAACAGATGGCCGAGGTATGGAGGTGGAGGACGTTTTACCAACTTTGGGTAAACTCGCAGTTGTCGTTGATGGTGTGCGATATACCGGATCATATCTTCCCCACCAATTGGGCAGGAAAACGGGCCCGTTGCCAAATACATCACGTGTGCGTGAATCGTAGTCGTTATCTGCCATGGTCCAGTCCATGACCTCTTCGAATTTCTGACTCTTCACTTCAGGGGTTTCAGCAGCAGTGACCTGAGCCCAGGCTTGTTCGATGATTTTTTCATAGTATGCAATGGTTTCCTTGCGTGAGAAACCCTTCATTTTTTCCGAAAGAGTTTTGATCAGACTGACCATCATTTCCTGAAGGGCTTTTTGCCGCTCGGCTCCTTTAAACTTGAAGGCGTGTAAAAACTCCGACTCATAAAGATGCAATGTAGATGGAAATGGGTAGAGTATTTCGATGTCCAGTGGTTCCTTGGTTTTTACCTGTGCGCCACCCTTCTTGATTGCTGCGAACAAGATCATGGTAAGGACTTTATCCATTGGTTGTTCCATCAGGATGGCGGCCTCGACTGCTGTCAGACCACGCTTGATGCCATTGCCTTCAATGGAAATCTTGGGGGGCAGGTATTGCAGCTTGCGTTTGGCGGCAGCTCTGGCAGCGATAATGATGATGGCAATGGTCAGACCAACCAATCCCAGGCAGCATACCCATGGCAGGATGTCACCCCAGGTAATGGGTGGGGTGGTTACAATGGCTGCTGCTGGGATATAATTTTCTGGGAAAGCTGCCCCAAATTCATATTTCGTATAGGCATTAGCCGCGCTGCTGTTCCACCTGTAATATACCTGACCAGAGGTTGTCAGTCCGGATTCCGGGGTTGTTCCACCTGGCCATCCGCCGCTCGGCAGAAAATAACGTGGTTCATCCGGTGTTACACCGGGAGGAAGAATCAGGGTGACTGTCAAGTCGGTTGTACCCTGAACATAATCAGAACCGAACCAGTTGGGTGAAAACTCGAAGCTTGCATAATCAGGGATTTCATCTTGATCTGCAGGAAACACAATGGAAGAAATACCGGGAATCAATAACGTGACACGACCACTATGGCCGGGTAGGATCGCGTTATTACCTAATCCCAGAGTGACGCCATAACCGGTTTGGACGTATTGGGTATCTGCATAGGATATATCGTAAATGGATTTTCCATCGACACTGGCTGTAACGTCACTGAGGCTGAAATTATTATTGGGCAGGCCGACATCAACGTAATCAATTGGTGATGCAGAGGGTGAATTCGTAAATACATATGTTATCTCAACATCCATCTTGCCCTGGTCGGTTATCGCAACCACAACATCTTCAGAATCCACACTGAAAAGATAGGTCTGAGCAAAACCGATGCTGGTAACACAAACCAGGAGGAAAATTGTTATCAGTATGACAGGTGCAAGTTTCTTCATGCTGTTCACCATTTTGGGTCTTCAGTTAATTGGTATTGTGTGTGACAGAATGGGCAGGTAACCAGGGGTGCACCCGCAACCATCTTCACGTTCTCAGCTGAGAGAGATCCACCACAGGATTTGCATTTCATGGAATCCAGAGATACATTACCCGGGAGATCGATCTTTAACGTAACATTTTGGGTTTCTGTAGTGGTGGTCGCTTTTTTGCGTGTTCCAAACCATATGATCAAGGCGGCGACCGCAATGGTGATTATGCCAATGACGATCCAGGCTGGTGAGCCATCAGGACTGAAAGCTCCCCAAAGAAACAACACACCGAAGAAAACAAGGATGGATGAAATGATGATGCTGATAATTCTTCCCATGGTTTCCTCCAAGCCGGCAAGATTAAAGAATCAATTTTAGTAGTTTAACCCATTCCGATTAATCGGGCAATGCCTCTTGCATCGATCCATAAGTATAAATGGTAAATCTTCCTGATATGGGTGATGCGAAACCAGGCTATTGTCTATAATAAATACGCTTATCACGATTGTGAGTTGCATATATCTGTATTATAAAAAAGTAGATTGAAATAATTGTAAATGTAATGTAGATTAATTCGTAAGTAAAAGGTAAAAAATGACGAACCGGGGGATCCAGGATATTTTCATTGAAACCATACCCAGTGAGGGAATCAAACTGATTCTCAGCTATACTCCGATAAACAGTAGAGTGCTAAAGGATGTAAGAATGCGAATAATCGATCCGGTTATCGAATTGCCTGAAAGACCTAGCATCTGGGAGAAAAAAACCGCTCTAATAAGCGGTTTTATACGGGTGGCAGATTGCGCGCCAGGATCTCCCGCATCGCCAGCGCTTTAGCAGCTCCTTCTGCTATACATGTCGTGGGGTTATCCACAAGGTAGGCCGGGATGCCAAGTGCTTTGGTCAGATAGCGGTCAACACCTTTTAAAAGGGATCCTCCACCGCAAAGCGCAACACCCCGGTCGATGATATCTGAAATGAGTTCCGGAGGGGTTTTCTCCAAGACTTTCTTGACCAGTTCAACCATCTCGGCGAGAGGTTCTTCAAGTGCTTCCACGATATCACTGGTGACGATGGTGGCTGGCCGCGGTAAAGCGGTAACTTGATCCTGCCCTTGGATTTCCTCTACAAGATCCTCACTCTGGGTAATTGCCGCACCAATCTTGATCTTTAACTGCTCTGCAGTGGGCTGACCGATGATCAATCCATGCTTCTTTCGGATGAAGTTGATTATGGCATCGTCCATTTTTAACCCGGCTGAATGGCTCGAAACAGCTGAGACAATCGAATTCATTGCCAGAACAGCCGCCTGGATCGTTCCCCCGCCCATTGAAATGACCATGTTGCCGGTAGGTGTACCTATCGGCAGGTCAATGCCCAATGCTGCAGCGAGTGGCTGGTGGATTAAATATACATCCCGAGTGCCGGCACCCAGCGCGGCCTCATGCACTGCGCGTGTTTCGACGCTGGAGGAGCCATATGGGATAGTGATCATGATGCGTGGTCTGAAGATCAGCATCGGTCCACTGACCCTGCGCATCATCACCTTTAAGAAGTTTTCGGTTATTTCGAAATCTGCAATGACGCTGTTCTGAATTGGTCGTACGACTTCAATGCTCTCAGGCACCCGACCATCCATATCACGGGCGGCCTGGCCCCATTCGACGATTTTCTGTTCATCCACGAGTATTGCCACCATGGTTGGTTCCTGAACCAACACCTGATTGCCTTCGCAAATAGTTGTGTTAATCGTCCCAAGGTCGATCCCTAAATCACGTGACATGGTAGGCATTACATTATTTCCTTTTGTAGTTCATATTATAGTAGGAAGGTGGCAATCGTGCGAATCCTAGTGTCGCCCCGGCCGAAAGCGTTTTACTGCATTTAAACGCAGATTGGACTTACGCAATGAGGCCTGCAGTGTCAGATAGGTGTCGGTATCTTTCGGGATACCCTTCTTTAATAATTCTTCGGCGCGTTGTTTGGCAGTTTCAGCACGACTCAGATCCAGCTCTGCCACATTTTCAGCGGCGTCTGCTAAAATCGTTACTTGATCTGGTTGAACTTCTACGAAGCCGCCAGCAACAGTGAAATGGAAGATATCAGACCCTGTCTTTACAGTGATAATTCCAAACTGCAGGGTGGACAACAGGGGTGTGTGATTTGGCAGAATACTCATGATGCCATCTCCGCCAGGTATGGTGATCATATCGATATCACCCTGATATACGATCCTATCCTGTGAAACAATTTCACATCGAATGGGCATGCTGTTTACTGATTATCCTTGTCAAACTGACTGGCCTTCTCATGGGCATCCTCAATGGTTCCGACCATGATGAATGCTTGTTCAGGCAGACTATCGCAGTCTCCATCCAATATTGCCTTGAATCCCTGAACCGTTTCCCTTAAGGAGACATACTTTCCTGGTAAACTCGTAAATTGCTCGGCAACAAACATGGGTTGAGAGAAGAAGCGCTCGATCTTTCTGGCGCGTGAAACGATCAATTTGTCATCCTCAGATAATTCATCGATCCCCAGGATAGCGATAATATCCTGCAAGTCCTTATACCGCTGCAGGAGTCTTTGAACTGCGCGGGCGGTTTTGTAGTGTTCGTCTCCCACCAATTGGGGGTCCAATATTCGGGAGGTGGAAGTCAATGGGTCGACAGCCGGGTAGATGCCTTTTTCGGCAATGGAACGTTCCAATGCAATCGTTGCGTCCAGGTGGGTAAAGGTGGAGACAGGTGCCGGATCGGAATAATCATCTGCTGGGACGTACACCGCTTGCATGGATGTAATGGAACCTTGATGGGTGGAGGTGATACGCTCTTGCAGTTCACCCATTTCTGTGGACAGAGTGGGTTGGTAGCCAACTGCAGAAGGCATGCGTCCCAATAATGCGGATACTTCGGCTCCCGACATGGTGAAGCGGAAAATATTATCAATGAATAATAAAACATCCCGTCCCTGGTCGCGGAAATATTCCGCCATGGCCAGGGCGGTTAATGCCACTCGCAAACGTACACCAGAAGGCTCATTCATCTGTCCGAATACCATCACCGTGTCCTTCATGACGCCTGACTCGAGCATCTCGCGATAGAGTTGTGTGCCTTCACGGGATCTTTCACCGACCCCGGCAAAAACGGAATTGCCCTGGTGAACGGTGGCGATGGTGCGGATGAGTTCCTGGATGATGATGGTTTTTCCCACACCTGCGCCACCGAAGATACCGGTCTTTCCACCGCGTGTAAATGGTGCGATCAGATCGATCACTTTTATACCGGTCTCAAAGACTTCCACATTGGTGGATTGCCCGGTGAGTTTTGGGGCGGGGGTGTGAATGGGGTAATATAGGTTGGCATTTACCGGGCCTTTCCCATCCACCGGCTCCCCCAGCACATTAAAGATGCGACCAAGGGTAACACTACCGACCGGTACTTTAATCGGTGCTCCAGTCCTTTGGACATGGGTACCACGTCTTAAACCGTCAGTGGTACCCATGGCGACACAACGGACTTTTCCATTTCCGAGATGAAGTTGTACTTCAATGACCAGTTCGCTTTGATCTGGTCGGATTACTTTAATCGCTTCATAGATATTCGGGATCTGTTCTGCCGGAAACTCAACATCAACAACACTGCTTTGAATCTGAACCACCTTGCCATTTGCTTGATATGTCATTCTTAGTCCTTTGGTTCGATGATTTCCATTTATTATCCAGCAACCTGTTTCAAGGCTTCTGCGCCTCCGACAATATCCAGCATTTCATTGGTGATTGATTGTTGGCGGACCTTGTTGTAATCAAGTTGTAACAGACCCATTAACTCGTGGGCATTATCGGTTGCATTACGCATGGATACCATGCGAGCGGCATGCTCACTGGCCAGTGAGCTGAGGATTGCCTGGTAGATCTGCAGGGATGTGAAGCGGGTGACCACCTGTTCCAAAACTTCCTTTTCGCCAGGTTCAAAGGTGAAAACAGCCCGGGTTGGGTGGGTTGTGGTGAAATCATCGTCCGGATTTTTCTCGAGTATGATCTCAAAGGGCAATAATCTCCGGATGGTGAACTGCTGTTTGACCATGCTGACATATTCCGTATATGCAAGGAAAACCTGGTCGATTTTCTCACTCAGGTAATCATCGATGGCCAACTTGCCAATTGCTGATACATCCAGGAACGATGGGGCAGCTGGCAATCCACTGAAATCTGCAGTAACTTTTTTCCGATGTCGCATTAATAGATCACGACCTTTGGATCCAATTGCCAGGTATTCGACTGGCGTTTTCCAGTTCTTAAAGTAGAGTAAGGTTTCACGAATTGCATTGATGTTGTATGCACCAGCCAGACCTCTATCTCCTGAAATAAAAACAACCAAAGTGGCATCTTTTAGATCACGATGACGTAAAAGTGGATGCAGTGTGTCATGTCCAGGCTGGCGGACAAGATGTATCAGTACCTTCCAGGCTTTTATGGCATATGGCTGTGTGGCGTTTACAGCCTGAACTGCTTTTCGAACCTTGGCTGCACTCACAGCCTCCAGGGCTTTCGTCACTTGAATGATATTTTGGATACTCCGCAGGCGGAGTCGCATTTCTCTCGCAGTTGCCATAAGGTCTTATTCCTGTTGAGTATTACGCGTTCCAGGTAAATTGGTATTCCTTGAGAACTTCACGAAGTCGAGTGTCCAACTCAGGTGTGATTTGCAACTCCTCAGATATGGCTTTACCAATTTCCGGGTGGGTTGTCTGCATGAAGCGTAATATTTCACTTTTCCAGACATGCATCTGTTCGAGTGGTATCTGGTCGCTGAATCCATTGGTTCCAGCGAATAGTATTAATACTTCATCTTCCAGGGATATTGGCTGATATTGGGGTTGTTTCAGTATCTCCTGCAAGTGTTGGCCTCGATTCAATTGAGACTGGGTGGTTTTATCGAGATCTGAACCAAATTGAGCAAACGCAGCCAGTTCCCTGAAGGAAGCCATTTCCATGCGCAGTCTGCCTGCCACCTGCTTCATAGCCTTGGTTTGAGCTGAACCACCCACCCGGGATACTGAGATGCCGACATTAATACCGGGTCGAATGCCGGCATTAAAAAGGTTGCTTTCCAGGTAAATCTGGCCATCGGTGATGGAAATGATGTTTGTTGGGACATAAGCTGATACATCTCCGAGCAGGGTTTCAATGATCGGCAGGGCGGTTAATGATCCACCAGTGCCTGCAACCTTTTTTATTGTGAATGCTTCTTTGTTCTTCATGTTATTTAAAGCTTCATCAGCTTCAGCCAGAGATTGTATGCCGGTAAAGACTCGTTGATTTACAGCATCTTGCACGCTGGCAGTATTCACGGAGTGTGTCTTGGGAACAATGACATACTGATTTGCCAGTCGCGCTGCGCGTTCAAGCAGGCGTGAATGGAGGTAGAAAATGTCACCAGGGTATGCTTCACGTCCTGGAGACCGGCGCAGCAAAAGTGAAACCTGGCGATATGCCCAGGCGTGTTTGGAAAGATCGTCGTAAATGACCAGTGCATCCTGTCCGTTCTCCATAAACTCTTCGCCGATCGTGCATCCACTATATGGCGCCAGGTATTGCATGGTTGCTGACTCATCCGCTGCAGCAACAACAATTATGGTATGTTCCATTGCACCATGACGTTCGAGTTGAGCGATCGTGCGGGCGACAGAGGCTTTCCTTTGACCGATTGCCACATAAATACAGACAAGATCCTTGTTCTTCTGATTGATGATGGTATCAATTGCCAATGCTGTCTTTCCGGTTTGACGATCACCGATGATCAATTCGCGTTGGCCACGTCCAATCGGAACCATGCTGTCGATGGCTATGATGCCGGTCTGTACCGGGGTATCCACATCCTGGCGGGCGATTACACCAGGGCCAATTCTTTCGATCGGCCGAAAAATTTGAGAATCGATTGCACCTTTACCATCGATCGGTTCACCCAGCGCATTAACAACTCTGCCAAGCAGGCTTTCGCCAACGGGAACCGAGACAATTCGATCGGTTGCACGCACCTGCATCCCTTGGTGTACCCCGGCATATTCACCCAGAATGATGATTCCGGTTGTTGCTTCTTCAAGGCTAAATGCAATCCCCCGTACACCGTTCTCAAATTCCACAAGTTCCTGTGATGGGATATCGTCCAGCCCGGTGACACGGGCTATGCCATCCCCGGCTTCCATAACAATGCCAATTTCCGAAATACCCGGTGCAGGCTGGAACTCAGCAATGGCATTTTTCAGATCTGCGGTGATTTTCTTGGAAATGTCAGACATGCATACTCCAGGCAACCATGTTTGGTGAAGGTTTCATTAAACGAAAACCCGACAGGGCGGATGATTATTATACTTGATAGCATTTTCCCCGAACGATAGGTTGGAAGATCAGGCGAAGTATTGCAGGGCAAGCCGTAGTCGAGTTTCAACATCCGTGGGCGTGTCCTGCGGGATCGACTGCAAGGCTGTCTGAGCTTCAATGACACTGTAGCCCAGACTGGTGAGAGCAGAAAGGACTTCTGCATCAGTTTCACTGGCCGGTGCCATTAATTCATCTGATCCCGCCGGACCAACCTTATTTTGGAGAGCAATCACTATTTTTTGTGATGTCATCCGACCGACCCCAGGAACACGACCGATCACATCTGCCTGTTCCGAGAGAATAGCACGACGAAGACTGTCTGTCGAAAGAACTGACAGGAGAGTTAACGCTGTCCGTGGTCCCACACCACTGACAGATAATAGTAACTTGAAAAACTGGCATTCCTCCAGAGTTGGGAAACCATACAGCGTCAGGCTGTCTTCCCGAACAACCAGATTGGTAAAAAGTTCCAGATGATCGTCAGGTGATACCCGAATCCGCAAGGGTTCCGGTACACTGATGCGCAAACCAACATTGCCAATCATCACTACAATGCCGTCCTTGTCAACCCGCGATAGTTTACCTGTGATATTGTCGATCATGATACATCCCGTATTTGATTATACATCTCATATAAAACGATACTGGCAGCTACCGCAAGATTCAGCGAATCCATTTGGCCGCGCATGGGTATACTGACCATTTGATCACATTGCTTTTCATGTTCTTCGTTCAATCCTTCACGCTCACTTCCCATCAGGAGTATACATTTTTCAGGATATCGGATGTGATGGTAGTCAAGGTCTGCGTGGTCACTTGTACCTATCATGGGCAGTTGATTGATTTGTTTCCATACCAACAGTTCTTCGAAACTGGCTGTTATCAATTTGACATTAAAAAAAGCACCCATGCTGGCGCGTAAAGTTATCGGGTCATATGGATCAACTGAATGATCGAGTAGTATAACTGTGCTCACACCAACAGCGTCACAGGTTCGAAGTATGGTTCCCAGATTGCCCGGGTTGGCAACGCTTGATAGTGCAACACAACACCAGCCTGAAGTAACGATCTCAGAAATGGATAATTTGCGTTGCGTCAGTACAGCCGCTATCCCTTTTGGACCATCCTTTGAGGAAAAACTCTTGAAGGTTTCCTCGCTGACTTCCAGGATCCGTTCCTCGCTGACATGCTTGAGGATTCGTTCTTTCATCCCATTTGGGTCAGCCAAAAGAGAAGGAGCCAAAACGATGTATTCTATCGGCTCTTTCAGGTCAATGGCCTGAAGAACATGCCGTGGACCCTCAAGAAAAAACAGACCGGTATCGTTTCGATATTTTCGCTGCTGAAGCTTTCGCAGCTGCTTGATTTGAGGATTGGATGGACTGGTTATCAAGACACACCCAGGTTTCTGTAGCGATGACTGTTGATATGGCATAAGGCAACAGCCAGCGCATCGGCTGCATCATCCGGTTGTGGTACTCGATCAAGGTGAAGCAAAGCTTTTATCATGCTTTGAACCTGTTTTTTTTCAGCCGAACCATAACCTGTGGCTGCTTTCTTAATCTCCAGGGGGGTGTACTCTGCGACTGGAAGCCCATGATCAGCAAAAGCCAGCAGTACAACACCACGCGCCTGACCAACTGTGATAGCTGTGGAAACATTCCGCTGGAAAAAAAGCTTCTCCACCGCGCCATATTGAGGTTGGTGGAGATTGATCAATTCTGAAATATTCTGATAAAGACACTGTAATCTGGATGGCATATCCAACTCAGGTGGGGTTTTGATCACACCAAAGCTGACGGCTTGCAATCCGCCCGCTTCATTTTCAACCACCAGCCCGTAACCGGTGGACGCGGTACCCGGGTCGATCCCAAGCACCAGCATTACGGATCATTCATTCTCCAAGGCAGCCAAAGCTTCCTTGGTATATTTCAAGTTGGAGAAAACCGCCTGGACATCATCCAGTTCTTCAATCCCCTCAATGGCTCTAAGAACTTGCAAGGTTTCATCAACCGGCAGTTCAATTTCTGTGCTGGGAGACATACGGATACCGGCATCATCTGGATGGATGTTGGCCGCTGCCAACTTGTCACTGATGGTTTTGAATGCCTCAACCGGACCAATGATTTCGATTTCATCTTCATCTGAAATGACATCATTGGCACCACCATCCACGGCCAATTCCAGTATTTTATCCACATCATGGCCTTCAGCTGGCAGGTAGAAATAGGCGGTGCGTGTGAATTGCCATGCAACGGATCCGACTTCAGCCATGTTTCCCCCACTGCGGGTAAGCGCATGGCGGATCTCGGCGACAGCCCGATTGCGGTTGTCCGTTGCACATTCGATCATGACCGCAATTCCATGTGGGGCGTATCCTTCATAATAGATTTCCTCGAAATCTGCCCCTTCTTTGTCTTCGCCCGATCCGCGTTTAATGGCACGCTCAATGCTATCTTTTGGCATGTTTTGACTGCGAGCGCGTTCGACTGCAAGTTGAAGACGAAAATTGGAGTTGATATCCCCGCCACCGTCACGCGCAGCCATGACAATTTCCCTGGCCAGTCGCGTATATATCTGACCTTTTTTGGCGTCGGCTGCCCCTTTTTTTCTTTTAATGGTTGCCCAATGAGAATGACCAGACATACCTTATCTCCTGATACGGTTATGCTAATTAAGCGGCGAAATTATACCATGCTTGGATTGAAAGAAACGGTATACGGGAAAGGACAGTGTTGATAATACTGTCATTAAGCAGAAAGTATCTAACCAATGTTATTATTCATATAACTGGATATCCATCCAGATTTTCTCTCTTGACTGTTCAAGATGATGAAGAAGGAAGTGAGTCAGCTAGTATTGAAATATTGGCAGGTTTCTTGTAAGGTTTTTGTAAAGTAATACAGGTTGTTTTTTACTGGAAACTGTATATAATTGCAGTTAGATCAATTGGGAAAGGAGGTGAACATAATGTTTTTAGCCAAAGAAAAGGGACAGGGCTTGATTGAATATGCGTTGATTATCGTTTTGGTATCCATTGTTGTTATTGTGGTTTTGGCTCTGCTTGGACCTGCTATTAGTGATATCTTCCAGCAGATTATTGATACCATCTAAACATGATTCAATAAACCCAATAGAGGAACCTGAGAATTCGAGGTTCCTCTTTTATTTTGATGAGAGATCATTACATAAATCATACTAAAGAAATCTACCATTGTGGTATACCAGATGTTGTATATAATATATTGTAAGGAATTTGTAGGGCACATACGCTTGATTTTGAATGATAAGTTATTATAATAAGTGTGCCAATCTAAAATAGAAAGGAGAATAGATGATGTTCAAAGCAAAAGGCGAAAAAGGACAAGGTTTGATTGAGTACGCGTTGATTATCGTTTTGGTATCCATTGTTGTTATTGTAGTTCTTGCCCTGCTTGGACCCGCAATCGGCGACATCTTCCAGCAGATTATCGATACCATCTAATCTGTCTGGAATACCTAATTGAATTCATAGGAGCCTGGTGACAGGCTCCTATGCAGGAAAAAGCTTTTATTGACTATGGTTCCTAATTATTACTCCAATGCATTTTGTTAGGTATAATAACCATAGCAACCTGTCAGGTGACAGGCCACAGGAGTGAACTGATAATGAGTCCAACTTGCAGGGATAGTGGGCAGGGATTAATCGAATATGCATTTATTATTGTTTTAATAGCTTTGGTGGTTATTGCTGTGTTGGCTTTACTTGGACCTGCTATTACCGATACCTATCAAACGATTATTGCCACTATCTGATCTGGCCTAACTCTTGCATTCATTTTCTTTGTCCGCGCATTCCGGATACTTTATCAAGGAATGCCATCTTCAAATTAAATATTTTGAGGACATAACTTATGACGTATAATACATTAAACACACAAAGAAAAATGGGTCAATCAGGAGGCATTCATGGCACCCAGCAGTAAACGGATTGGTAGAATATTCATCTACGTGGCCATCATTGGAGTCCTGGCTGTCGCAGTGATTTTCCTGTTGATGAGAAATGCTGGAACCACAACCGAGCCGGTAGCTGAAATTGTGGTTCCACAAACTGAAACGGTCGATATTGTGATCACTACGCAAAAGATCGGTCGTGGTGGTGAAATTACCGCAGACGCATTAACAACTATTCCTTACCCAAAACAAGATTTCATTGAAGGTGTTTTCTTTTTAAGAGCGGCAGATGTGGTGGGCAAATGGGCTAAATCGGATATTGAAGCGCACACCCCGCTTACCGGCGACATGATCGTTTCCACACTCTCCGGTTCATACGCTGCTTTTCAGGTTCCCAAAGGCATGGTTGCTGTCACTATTCCCATCAGTGACCGACTTTCATTCGTTGGTTATGCACCAGAAGCTGGTGATCATATCAACTTGATCGTCACCCTTCTAATGATAGAAATGGATAGCGATTTCCAGAGTAAGTTGCCCAATGCCAGCCTGCCTCTGGGAGGACCGGGACCCACAATTCCAGAAAAACTCCCTGATTCACTTACTGTCTATACTTTCAATTTACCTGAAACAGCCATTTCACAAGGAAAGATCCAATACGATGCAACCATGAACCAGCCCATCTATGTTGTGCCGACTGAATCTCAACGACCAAGAGTTGTTTCACAAACCTTGCTTCAGGATGTTTTGGTTCTGAATGTGGGTGATTTTAAAACTCAAACCAGCAGTAATGGAACCGAGGCGGTGGCTATTCCTGGAATTGTGAATGAGGCAGAACCTGCTACTGTTGCAACAACCGCTGTTGCAAGCGTTGTATTACCGGATACCATTACATTGGTAGTTGCTCCGCAGGATGCAGTTACTTTGACTTATCTGACTTATGTTGGTGCCAGGTTTACACTGGCTTTGCGCGCTCCAGGAGACGACCAACGCATCATCACTCAAGCGGGAACGCTGCAATTTTTACTCGACCAATATAATATACCGTTGCCGACTAAATTACCCTATGGTATAGAGCCGCGAATCGATGTTCTGGAATTACCAGGTCAGTATCAGTATATCTTGCCGACTCCGACACCAGAGTCATAAACGTACTTGGAGTAAACCATGCAGGACGAAAAAATACGGGTCCTAATTGTTGATAACATTGCTGATACCCGTGAGAGTATACAAAAACTGCTGCTATTTGATAAATCAATTGAAGTAATCGGAACCATCGGAACGGCAAAGGATGCCATTCAAATGGCAACTGAAAAACAGCCGCATGTTGTCCTTATGGACATCAACATGTCGGATATGGATGGTATTGCAGCCACTGAAGCAATGCGCAAGAAAGTACCATTTGTCCAGGTGATCATCCTATCCGTAAATGATGACCTTAATATCATGCGCCGTGCCATGATGGCAGGCGCGCGTGACTTCCTGACCAAACCACCGGATGTAGATCAATTGGTTGAGGCTATTCACCGCTCGCACGACCTAGCCAAAGAAGAGATCAATAAAATGGGAACTGTCGGGGTTGCCGGTGTAAGTCCCGCTGGTGACACGATCTATAGATCTGCCATCTTTGGAAAAGTGATTATGATATACAGTCCCAAAGGTGGTACAGGAGTAACAACATTAGCCACCAACCTGGCGGTTACCCTAAACTCAACAGCCACAAATGTTGTACTGGTCGACGGCAGCCTCCAGTTTGGGGATGTGACGGTCTTCTTAAATGAACAGCCGCGGTTGAGTATCGCAGATCTTGCTCCACGTGCTGATGAGCTTGATCCTGAGATCATAAATGAGGTATTGATCAATCACGCACAAACCGGTTTGCGAATCTTGGCGGCGGTCCCGAGGCCGGAGATGGCGGATAAGATCACCGGGCAACAGTTTGTCAAGATACTCCAGTTTTTGCGCAGGTTGTATCATTTTGTAATTATCGACACTTCATCCTACTTGACCGAACCGATCATTGCAGCGTTGGATGAGGCTGACCTGATTGTATTGCTTACAACGCAGGATATCCCCGCCATCCGTGACACGAAGATATTCCTCAACTTGGTAGAATCTTTTAATATCAGTAAAGAAAAATTACTATTTGTATTAAGTAAATCAGACAAACGCATCCCAATCACACCAGAGAAAGTCAGTGAAGCATTAAAAAATGAAGTCAAGCTGGAAATTCTTTTTGATGATCGGACCGTAATTAATTCGGTCAATCGTGGAATGCCTTTTGTTCTTGATCCAAAACCCCAACCAATCGTCCGCAATATCATGGATTTGGCTGACACGATCCGTAGCATATTGATCAGCGAAACACAGACTGAAGGCGAGATCAGAGGATAGGGCTCAATTAATTAGGAGCACATGGAATGTCATTATTGAAGCGTCTGCAACAAGGCGAGGGTGGCTCTACCAGTTTACCAGCTGAAGGAGCACCAGCAGCACCCAAAAACGAATCGGTTGCTTCTGTCGGATCACGCGGATATGTCCCGCCTTTTCCAACCACCTCCCAGAATACTTATCTGGACCTGAAAATAAGGGTCCAGAATAAATTGCTTGCAAATCTGGATCCAACCCTGGATGTGACCAAAACCGATGAGGTTCGCAAGAAAATTCTGGACCTTTTCAATCAAATACTGGAAGAAGAACGCATCATCCTTTCCAAACCAGAGCGGATGCGTCTGTTTGACCAGATATCGGCAGAAATTCTGGGTTACGGACCCATGCAGCCTCTTTTGGAGGATGACACCATCACAGAAATCATGGTGAACGGTTTCAAGAACATCTACATTGAGCGAGCTGGCAAGATTTTCAGGGTACCCATCACATTTGAGGATGATGAGCATGTCATGAGAATCATAGAGCGCATCGTGGCTCCACTTGGCAGACGTGTAGATGAATCAAGTCCATATGTGGACGCAAGGTTGCCGGATGGTTCACGTGTAAATGCGGTCATTCCCCCTATTTCGCTGGTAGGACCTGTTCTAACCATCCGAAAATTTTCCAAAAATCCGATCATGATGGATAAATTGGTTGAGTTTGGCACGATTACACCTGAAGCAGTGACATTTCTGAAAGCTTGTGTGGAAGGCAAGGTGAATATCGTCATTTCCGGTGGCACTGGTACTGGAAAAACCACTTTATTGAATATTCTATCTGCATACATTCCGGCTGATGAACGTATCATCACAATTGAGAATGCAGCAGAGTTGCAGTTGAGACAGGAACATGTGGTCACACTCGAATCACGCCCTCCCAATATTGAAGGTAAGGGTGAGATATCCATTCGATCACTGGTCGTTAATGCCCTGCGCATGCGTCCTGACCGGATTGTCGTTGGTGAAATTCGCGATGAAGCAGCCCTCGATATGCTCCAGGCGATGAATACGGGTCATGATGGGTCAATGACCACCGCTCACTCAAACAGCCCGCGCGACACGATATCACGTCTTGAAACCATGGTGCTGATGGCAGGCATGGAATTACCCATGAAGGCTATTCGTGAACAGATTTCATCTGCGTTGGAATTGGTTGTTCATCAGGAAAGAATGCGGGACGGTTCCCGTAAGGTGGTAAATATCACCGAAGTGGCTGGAATGGAAGGGGATGTGGTTACCATGACAGACATCTTTACCTTCGAACAGACCGGTATTGAAAACGGTAAAATCATGGGTCGATTAAGGCCTACCGGGCTGCGACCGCATTTCATGGATAAATTGGAAGGCGCCGGTATATACCTGCCACCTTCCATCTTTGGTGTTGGAGAAAAGCGGCGTTAATGAACGCAGCAAAATGGATTGAACAATGGAACTGACCACGCTATTGATTATCGGAGGATGTTTTGTTTTCCTTATCCTGATTGTCGGGATCGCATTATCACTGCGTAAAGAGAAAACAGAAGTTGACGAACGCATCGATAAGTATGTTGAAGAACAAAAGCCGGTCGTAATTGATGCCACGGATAATAAACCGCAGGAGTCTATTGTCACCGGCTGGATCAATGCACGAGTCCAACGCACATCCTTTGGCGATAAAATTGCACGCGATCTGGCGCAAGCTGATCTGAAGTTTAAATCGGGTGAGTATATCGCATTAATGATCATTGCCAGTTTTATGCTGGGGCTGGTTGGGTATATTATTGGCGGAAAATCCATCGTGTTGGCAATCGCCGGGCTGGGTTTTGGGGCGACTTTGCCACGCATGTATGTGAGCAGCGAAAAAAAGAAGCGGTTGATCCGGTTTAACAATCAGTTGGGTGATATGCTCAATTTGACCGTGAACGGACTCCGGGCTGGCTTCAGTACGATGCAAGCGATGGAGGCAATCAGCCGGGAATTGGATGCACCCATCAGTGATGAATTTAGGCGAGTCATACAGGAAATGCAACTCGGCTTATCCATGGAAAAAGCCCTGGATAATTTATTACGACGAATCCCCAGTCCTGACTTGGATCTGGTTGTAACTGCTATTAATGTACAGCGCGAGGTGGGTGGAAATCTGGCCGAAATTTTGGATACGATCAGTCATACCATCCGGGAAAGGGTGCGGGTCAAGGGCGAGATTCGTGTTTTAACATCACAACAATCTTTCTCAGGCAAGTTCCTTTCACTGCTTCCTGTGTTTGTTGTACTCGCACTTTATTTATTCAACAAGGAATATATACTGGAGTTTACCAACCCGGAAAACGCACCCTGTAACTTTATCGCCCTGGGACTGGCAATCATGTTGATCGTATTTGGATATATGGCCTTGAAAAAACTGGCAGAAATTGAAGTGTAATTAGCAAAGGTACGGGCTAATATGTGGATCATCATCATTATCGTGGTTCTGTTACTTGGGTTGGCGGGTGTTTTAGTGTATATCGGTATTCGCCACCCGGCACCTGATGAAGGAGAGATCCTTCAGCAGCGCCTGGATGAATTTGTGGAAAAGGGTGAGAATGTGTCACTCGAAACACTGGAAATGTCACAACCTTTCCGTGAACGGGTGATCTACCCGGTCGCCCGTAAATTGGGAGAGTTGGCCATTAGATTCACACCCCAGAATGCGCTCAATAGCATCCAAAGACGTTTGGAGTTGGCAGGAAACCCACCCGGAATCGATCCAACAATCTTTCTGGCCATGCAAATGGTGTTCGGTGCGGTCATGGGGGGGGGGTTCTTCGCTGTTTTCACCTTTGGGCAGACAAAGATATCTGTTTTCTTGCGTATTGTATTGGTGGCGGCTTTCTTTCTACTGGGTTACTACCTGCCTTCCCTTTGGCTGGGCAGCAAGATATCAAAACGCCAGCGTGATGTTCGCAAACAAATGCCTGATGCACTTGACCTTTTAACCATTTGTGTAGAAGCCGGGTTGGGATTCGATTACGCTTTGGCGAAGGTTGTTGATAAATGGAAGAACGAGATCTCGCGGGGCTTTGCCCGTGTGTTGCAGGAAATGCAATTGGGTAAAACACGGCGTGAAGCTTTGCGTGACATGGCCGACCGTATCAACATCACTGAAATGACCAGTTTTGTGGCATCGATTATCCAGAGTGAACAATTGGGTGTCAGTATGTCCAAAGTGCTGCATATTCAGGCTGAACAGATGCGAACCAGACGCCGGCAATATGCTGAGGAACAGGCGCATAAAGCCCCTACAAAAATGCTTTTACCAATGGCTGGTCTGATTTTCCCGGCCTTGATCATTGTTCTGCTAACACCAGCCATTCTCCAGTTAATGCGTTCAAACCTGGCTGGAGTGTTTGGTGGTACGGGATTAGGTGGAATACCATAATCGATTCGAAAGAATAAACAGTGCCCGATCCTGGAGGACTCAACCGCGTTGCGCTGATCACCCATCACTGGTTGTGGCAGGCGGTTGATTGGCTTTTCCCGCCGGTTTGCATCAGTTGTAAAAGTCCAGGCGAACGCTGGTGTCAGGAATGTCAAAACTCTATCGAAAGAGTGGGGGATAGAATATGCTTGAAATGTGGCAAACGATATTACAATGGAAAAGTATGTCGGGAATGCCAGGTGCATAAGCCGGTTTATGATGCATTGCGTTCTTATGGTTTGTATCGTGATCCACTTCGCCAGGCAATTTTACGCATCAAATACCAGCGTGATTTGGGCCTGGGTGAGATCCTGGCAGGTATGCTGCTAAGGCTTTTTAAAGAAAACCAAAGGGATCCACAAGTGGTCATTCCAGTTCCACTGAGTCAGAGTAAACAGGATGAGCGTGGATACAATCAAGTTGATCTTTTTGCCCGCCCACTGGCCTGGTCTCTCGGTCTTCCATATTATAGTAAGGCTTTGCAGCGAATACGCGAAGAGACATCTCAGGTCAAATTAACGGCCGGGAAGCGTCGCCTGAATGTTATGCAAGCCTTTAAAATGGATGAATACATATCGGTTTCAGGGAAACGCATATTGTTGATCGATGATGTGGCAACCACGTGTTCAACTGTTGAAGCTTGTTCAACAGCGTTATTGCAGGGAGGTGCCGATAAGGTATACGTATTGACTCTCGCGCGCAGTCTGTTAAGAAAATCCGACTGGGAGGTGATTTGAAACAATTCTGAAAAATAGTTAGAATGAGCTTACGAAAATATTACTGGAGGCAAATTATGAGTGTCAAGATCGATATCTTTGCCAAGAACATGGAGATCTCAGATCGTATCAATGATTATGTGACAGACAAGGTTTCAAAATTGGATCGGTTTCTCCCAGATATCGATGAAGTTCGGGTGGATCTAAGTTACTTAAAAACAGCACGCAGTGCATCTGACCGACAGGTCGCCCAGATCACCATTCGGGGGAAACGGGGCTATATTCTCAGAACAGAGGAACGTTCTGAGGATTTATATATGTCCTTTGATCGTGCATTGGATAAGCTTCAACGAAAGATAGAACGGTATAAAGGCAAACGTGAACGCAATCGGGGAGATGGAACAACAGCTGCTGAGGTTGTTGCTGTTGTTCATGAGGGGGGAAAGAAGGAAATGGAACCTGATCGCATTATCCGCCGAAAACATTTCAAACTCATCCCGATGGATGAACAGGAAGCGTTGGAACAGATGAAATTGCTATCCCATGAAGACTTTTTTATCTTCTATAATGTCAATACACGTTCTGTCAACGTTCTTTACCTGCGTCGCGATGGAGCTTATGGATTGATCGAAACAGAGATCGAATAGGAAGAATAAAATTCCAGCAGCCGTCTGATATCCAGGCGGCTGCTTTATTTCATGAGTGACAGTACATCCTTTCGCTCAACGACAGGTTTCGATTGGAATAACCTGTTTGCAACTATATCCAGGGTCTCTTTTGTGTCTGGATTCAATAATTGGGGCAGTAATTCCGCAATCGTTATGGCAGAATGCACATGCGTCCAAATGCTGGGATCAAGCAACTTGCCATCGAACAGGATCACATCAATATCGATCGTACGCGGGGCATTTATATCGTCTGTTCGGATACGGCCAAGTTTATTCTCGATGCTTGTGATGGCATCTGATTTTAATGAGTCCAGGCTATGGGGGGTCACAAACTCAACTGCCAGATTGATGAAGTCGGGTCCCTGGCTGCCATAGGCGGGTGTCTGCCAGGTACGAGAAATTTTCATAATGATTCCGTAATGGCACAACTCAACAAGTGCCCGGCGCACATTGATAACCGGTTCAATATTGGATCCGATCAAAAGATATGATATATGCTGCCTGAGGATCATTAACGCTCCGGTTCGCGGGTGATCTCAACTCCTACCGAACGCGCATATCGCACAGCTCCAGGTTTCTCAACTCGTACAGTGACAGACTGCACCCGCGGTTGATCCAGGCAGATGGCTGCGATATCTTCTGCCAGGGCTTCAACCGTTAAGCGTTTGGCGATTTGTGTGTGAGCAATGACTGCCTTGGATACTGTGCGATAGTTTACACTTTCAGTCAGCTTGTCGCTCAGACCTGCCTGGCGTGTGTCGGTTATCAGTGTGATATTGATCAGGATATCCTGTTCGTTGATCCGTTCTGAATCGTTGATACCGATGATGGCCCTGACCAGCAAGTCGCTGATGATGATTTTATCCATGTTGACCTCTAAATAAGATGTCTGCCACCATCCACGTGAATGATCTCGCCGGTGATGGTTTCAGGACCTGTGATGAGGAAGAGCGCTGACTGGCATACTTCTTCAAGCGTTACCCAACGGGATATGGGGGAGAAAGCCAACACCTTCTCAGCCGAACCGCCATCTGCGGGCGGAAGCACAGCTCCCAGTGCCAAACCGTTGACACTGATACGTGGAGCGAGCGCAGCTGCAAGTGAGCGGGTCAGGGCAGCCAGAGCAGCCTTTGAAACCGTATAAGGCAGGTGGTCAGCACCCGGACGCAGCGCACGCCAGTCCAGAATGTTGAGAATGCGGCCTTTTTGATCCAAGGGAAGGATGTTGGCAAAATTCTGACTCAACAGAAAGGGGGCAGTCAGATTGACATCCATATGGAGCTGCCAGTTCGTAATTGTCGTTGAATTGACATCCAGATCTTCAAAAACCGCAGCGTTATTGACGATTGCGTATAGATTACCGATATTAAAGGCCTGTTCGACTAATCCGGCGACTCTCTTTAAATCAGCCAGGTCGGCTTTCAGGATGGCTGCCACCCGCCCGAGACTCTCGATCTCGTTTTTAACCGCTTCAGCCTCAATTGCTGAATGACCATGATGCAGGATGATATCCCATCCGGCATGGGCAAAGGTTAATGCCAACGCTCTGCCGATTCGGCGGGTTGAACCGGTAACCATAATATAGCGACCATCAGGTGTGCTGAAGTCCATAGGGGTAGTGTAAGGGAGGGGGCTGTCAATGTCAAGTGGCGATGTGATCGATTGATGATTACAGGGACACCTATTTAAAAGCTTCAGTTTTTCATCAGCAGACGGGTACAGATACCTTTTCAGATCGCATTAGAAGTTATTAATAAATACTTGACAAAGCACTTACCAATACTATACTGTAATTAGATGAACCCCATCCCCACCGGGGGGGGTTAGGAGTAATATATGCATCACCCTGAAGCACTAAAACGCCTCAAGACAGTTGAAGGCCACATCCGCGGAATACAGCGTATGTTGGAAGATGATGCCTACTGTATAGACATCATCAAACAGATACAGGCCGTTCAGGCGGCATTGAGTAAGGTTAACAGTCTAATCCTGGATGAGCACCTGGATGCATGCCTGACCACTGCAGTTCGTGGTGAAGACCCCGTGGCACGGGAAAAGGTGTTGGTTGAGTTAAGTGAAGTATTTTCAACCAGAAATCGATCATAGAAAGGCTAATCATATGTCAACCATTACTTTTCAAATTCCTAATATTTCCTGTGGTCATTGTATCCATACGATCCAAAATGAGCTTTCTGATCTGGAAGGTGTGAAAAAGGTGACCGCTTCGCTGGAGAATAAGAGT